>NZ_JBSSAG010000009.1:0-86861 GCF_054058395.1 Thermostichus sp. OS-CIW-26
AACAGAAAGATCAACTGGTAGTAATCCGTACTGAACATATTATACATTATTTTCAGTATAGTTGAGCTTATTATTGACTAGAGTCATGCTCCCCCAGCTACGCCCTGGATGAGGCGGTGGTGGACTACTATTACCGGGCAGCCCACCAGGCGGGGGCTCAATTTGCCCCCCGTTCTTTTCTCACCGGCAGGCTCAATTTGCCCATCCAAGACGACTTTCGCGTGGTGGCCAAGCCCATGGCTCTGGTCTGGGGAGAACAAAATCGTCTCACCGGCCCAGAACAGGCAGAGCGGTATCGCGCTTTGCGCCCGGAGGTGCCGATATACCGGTTGCCAGGGGCTGCTTTTCCGCACATTGAAGCGCCGCAGACCTTTTTGTCGGTGGCTTTGCGCTTCTTGGCCGAAGCCGATCCTGCCCTGCCGGGATAGACAGATGGGGGATCCCTTTGCCCCTTGGCAGAAAAAAGTGGGAGATTGGCGCAAGAAGCAGCCCTGACATCAGGGGGAACGACCGTACTCTCGGCTGACGCGACCACCCCCAGCCACTTCCCTGAGGGGAAAGGGGAGTTGATACAAGCCCGGCAACTTAAGTGGGCTCCCCGGCCTTATCTTCCCAGGGATCACCATCCACAGGAGTGGAGCTGGAAGGAGGAGGGGCAGGCTCAGAAGGAGGGGCCTCTTCTTTGGCATACTCCTGTTCCCAAGCCGGTTGTTCGGGGGCGGGTGCGGGCTCAGGCGGGCGTGGACGCACAGGCTGCGGCTCAGGTTCAGGCTCTTCTTCTGCGTAAACGTCTTCTTCTTCGGCTTCGTATTCCTCGTCGTATTCTTCTTCGTAATCTTCCTCGACGGCGGAACTCTCGACAGCACTGGGCAGGGCAGGAGCAGGGCTAACTCCGGCTTCCCAAGGGGGCTTGCCGATTCCCAGGGTTTCCAAAATCCCCTTGGCCAGTTGGGTTAGGCGGGTCTCGGCGCCATCGGCAACAATGAGGCGATCCCCGCCCACAGAGACAATCTCATCGGTGGAGAGCAGATAGGTGCTGAGGATGAAGCCGGGTAAAAAGGTGAGGCCGAGGTTGGAGAGCACCAAACCCGTGATGATGCCGGAGACGGAGTTGAACTCAAAATCTTTAACTTTGCCAAGGCGGATCCCTTCTTCGGTTACCACCTCGCTGCCAACCACGCGACTCAGGCCCTCCAAGTCCAAGTTGTCGAAAACTTCTTCGCTGGGGACAAGAACTGCATCCTGACCCAACGCTGTTACCTGCCGCAGCTCCATCAAACGGGGGGATCCGGCAAGGGCTTTTTCCAGCACCCCCAGCACCAGAACCTGCTTGGCTTCCAGATCCGCCCAAACTTCGCTGACTACCCCAAGCCGGGCTGCGTTGCCCTGGCTGATCACCTGCGTTCCCAGAACCTGTGACCGCCGACGAACCTCTGATCGCACCAGCGCAACAGATCCTTTCCCAGTCGTCATGATGGTTTCCCCGTCGTAAGTCAAAACGTTCCCGTTGTTGGGCTGCGTGTCTGACACAGTTCGCCAGAATTAAGTAAGTTAATAGTACCACTGCCTGTCTCCTCCCTCGCGGGCTGCCCAGGTGGGATCCCGGCCAATCTGCCTGCTCCAGGCCAGAAACTGCTCTGCCATCGCGCCCAGGGAATAGTGCTCTTCTGCCCGTTGCCGACAGCGGCTCCTGTCGATGTGATCTAGGCGCTCTACAGCCTCTGCCAAAGCTGCCACGTTGTCCGGCTCGACGATCCAGCCGGTTTCTCCATCGCTGACAATTTCCGCGGGCCCACCCCGGCGGTAGGTAATCACCGGCACGCCACAGGCCAAAGCTTCCACCGCCACCAAGCCAAAGGCCTCCACCCACTTGGGGGTCATGATCAAGGCTGAGCATTGCCCCAAGATCCGCTGCATTTGCGGGGTGGGCAAAAACCCTCGGTAATCCAATTGGGCATGCGGGTACTGCTCTTGGATCTGCTGCCAGTAGCCTGGCTCTTGCAGGTGGCCTAGGATCACCACCGGCCTTCCCGTCTTCTCGGCCAGGGCAGCACAGTCTTCTAGGCCCTTCTCCGGGGCAATGCGGCCAATCCAACACAGGGATCCATTCCCCTGGGGCACAAAGTCGTAGAGGCGCAGATCCACCCCGCAGGGCAGATAGACAAAGGGATCCCGACCTGCCGCCATCTCGGCTCGGGCAAAGGCAAAGGTCTGGGCTTGCGCCCGCGAATGCACCGCCAGCCGACCAGGATAGCGATGGGCAATGTGCTCTAGAGCCTGATCGACGGCATCGCTGAGGGATCCCATGCTAACAATGTGGGCCACCGGGGTGCGGAAAAAATCCGTCAAATAAAACGAGAGCCAATCGTAGCTCCAGTTCACGATTAGATCGAACTGATCTTGCAGGTGGGCAGCCCGCTGCCACAGGTTGGCCAGCAGAGAGGGGGTGTGGATCAGAACCGGCTGATCGCGGCGCTGGGTCTGCGCATAGGCCGGGGGAAGGCCCGCCACCGGCTCGATCACCTCCTCCGGCAACTCCGCCATTCGGGATCCCACAGGGGCCAACACCCGCACTTGGGATCCCATCTGGAGTAAGACACGCGTCAGGTTGGCAAGATTGAGCTCCACACCACCACCGGCCCCGGATCCCAGAGGTCCAACAGGGGTGGAGAGGAACAGATAGCGGTAGGGACGAGCCATAGGGAGAGCCTCGGTAGCTCAGCCCATTGTCTTCTCAATCCGGATACCCGACTCCTTTTGCCTGGCCTCAAAGCCCACAGCCTGCCCAGAACTTTATGAGGCTTTGGCTACAAAAATTTCTCCCTTCTCCACCTTGACCTTGTAGATGGCCAGGTCTGCATTGGCCGGGCCACGGGTACGGCTGCCATCGGCAGCAAAAGCCGAGCCATGACAGGGGCAGACAAAATTCTCGCCCCGCCAGTTCACATCACACCCCGCATGGGGACAGGCGGCATCCAAAGCCAGCAGAGAATCTTCTTTTTGCGGATCCCCGACCAGCCAGAGGGTGGCGGTGTTTTTCCCAAAGGCGTTTTCCACCTTGAAGGGGCCATCTTTGAGATCGGCCAGAGTGGCAACTTTCACAAACTCCGGCTCAGAAGCCTTAGAGCCAGAAGCAGTTCCCTGGGCCAGGGCAAAACGGCGCCGGGTAAACCCAGGTAACCAACCCACCAACGAGCCAAAACCGAGAGCCAGCCAGCGAAGAAAACCACGACGATTGTTGTACATGGCTATGTGTCCTTGGAGGTGTGCAAAATGTAGGTCATGAGCCAGCAAAAGACCGGCCCCTTCAGAAGGGATCCCCGTACAAATGCTGCCCTTAACATTTTGTTACACCGGAACAGTTTCGGCCAGGGCCAAGCCGCACTTTTTCCGGCTAGAGTACGCAGCAGCAGGCATCTTGGTTGCTTCATTGATTTGGCCGATGGGATGGGATCCCTTTCGGCTGTTGTACGCCTGGAGCCTAGGGTCGGGAGGTAAACAGCTCAGCAACCGTGCAGACAAAGCCGGGCAACAGGGGAGAAGACAACGCATCCTGAGCCAACAGCGTTTCTACCAAGACCAACTGGGCCTGTTGTCTGCGATACACCTCTACTCTCTGAGCCAGCCGATCGACGATCCAGTACTCTTGCACCCCATGCACAGAGTAGAGTTTCCGTTTTGCCAAGCGGTCTCGATCCTCATGAACTTTTCCAGGTGATAGGACTTCAACCACCAGCTCAGGGGCACCCCGAAAATGTCCTGCTTCATCTTGAATCTGTGATAGCCGCTCATAACTAACCCAAACAACATCGGGAGACACATTATCAAATTCGGAAAAGAGGATCCCTGGCATGATTGAGGGTTCTCCCAATCCTGTTTCTAGCGACCACCGATGCAGTGCGGAGAACAAACACCCGATAATGTGCTGATGTTTGTGATGAGGAGAGCGAGTCACCAGCAGTTCTCCGTCGATGATCTCGTAGCGGATCCATTCATTCTCTGGAAGAGCCTCGATATCCCGAGTGGTCCAGCGTACTTCTGTAGCAGTCATTAGCTATCCCTATAGCAATAAATGGTGCTATGCCCAGGGCACCCTGCTGCTGTACCTACGACACTGGGCCGACAACTGCAACGCTGTCGCAACAGCGGGAACCGCACTTGGCGTAGCCAAATCTTAGCCCAGGATCCCGTTCACAGAAGCGAGACGGAGTCCTTCCTCTCTAACCACGACGGCTCAATGGGTAGAGCTTCTACGGAGCTGAACTATCGGTTGAGCTATCGTGTGGGGCTAGTTGGGATAGATGCGCAAGCGGCGGTTGGGCTCTTCGCCAAAGCTTTGGGCCCGCAGGTGGTAATGTTCCACCAACTGGTGTTGGAGCTTGCGGATCAGAGGCGAACGGGGCAAAAGTTCCACCGGCTGAGACTTGGGAATGACAATTTGCTCCACCGCCAGGCGGGCTTCTTCCAGAGCTTCGGTTTCATCGCCTGAGCTGGCGCGAATGAACAGCTCCAGGTCGGAATCGGATCCCTCTTCGCTTTCAATGTTGAGAATATGGCGCAGGGCGCGAGCCAGGGCAATCAGAGTATTGGCCTTGACGGTGTGAATCGGGATCTGGCGGGAGTAGGCCATCTGCTGGATCTTGGAACGGCTGCGCACCTGGGATCGCAAGGCCAAGACAATGTCTGCCTCGTCTAGATCTTTGGTGACATCCGCCGACAGTTTCAGGGTTTGGATCACCTGCTCCAGGTAGAAGCGGCTCACTCCGTAGGGGTAGATCATCAGCGGCCCATCCGGATTCTGCTGCCGTCCTGTCGGGGCTAGGGCGGATCCCTCCCAGTCCAAATCTTCTTCATCAGAGCCCGATTCCGCTTTGGATTCGGCCACCACCTGAGGGGCAGGACGGGATCCCGCCGGCGTTAACGGGACAGAGTCCTCTTGCCTATCCAGGAGCAAACCCGATGCTCCTCCCTGCGGCGAGCGACTTTCAAGCGGCTCTGAAGGCAGAGCTTCCATCCGTCCAGAGCGTTGCCATCCTCCCCGCTCCCGTGCTGCGGAGATTGTGCTGCCGGCAGGGGGCCATTGGGGGCCAGATAGAGCCGGGCGCCCGTTTGCGCCAGCGGTGCTCCGCACTATCACCACCTGGCCGCGTTCGTCTAGACTGCGGGTTTGGGTCAGGGGCTCGCGGTTGCGCAAGAGGCGATCCACAGTGGCGGCCACATCTTCATGGATGACCCAGCGGGATCGCTCCAGCATCTCTATGGCAATCTCAAACGTAGGGGGAGCTTTGCGCTCCAACACACTCTTTTGAGAGCCGCGCCGCCGCGCCTCTTCATCTCCTAGGGTGACGGATTGGATCCCGCCTACCAAGTCGGAGAGGGTGGGATTTTTGATCAGGTTGTCGATGCGGTTGCCATGGGCGGTGGCCACCAGTTGTACCCCCCGCTCGGCAATGGTACGAGAGGCCAAAGCTTCCAGTTCAGTGCCGATCTCGTCGATAACTACCACTTCGGGCATGTGGTTTTCCACTGCCTCGATCATCACCTTGTGCTGCAGCTCTGGGCTGGCCACCTGCATCCGTCTGGCCCGACCAATACCCGGATGGGGCACGTCTCCATCGCCGGCAATCTCGTTGGAAGTGTCGATAATGACCACTCGTTTGCCCAGCTCATCCGCCAGCACACGGGCAATCTCCCGCAGGGCCGTGGTTTTGCCCACCCCTGGTCGGCCTAGCAACAGCATGGAGCGCCCCTGTTCCACCAGGTCGCGGATCATGCTGATCACGCCGATAACGCAGCGACCCACCCGACAGGTAAGGCCAATGATCGTGCCTTGGCGGTTGCGAATGGCACTGATCCGGTGCAGGGTAGAGGCAATGCCTGCGCGGTTGTCACTGCTGAACTCTCCAACCCGGCTGATCACCTGATCCAAGTCGGCCCGGGTGATCACGTCCTCGGAAAGGTAATCGGCAAAGCCGGGGAAGCGGGCTTCGGGGCGGCGACCCAAATCCAGCACCACCTCCACCAATCGATCCAAGTGGGGATGCTGTTCTAGGCGCTCGCGAATCGGAGCCGGCAGGATATCCAAAAGCTTGCTCAGGTCGTCGCTGTATTGAACCTGGCCGGGAAAGCCGGTACGTTCACGTAAGCGGTGCGGAGCACTTTCCGGATCCATCGACGGACTTGGGGTTGAGGGCTGTACGGGGAAACTCATGGCTGAGCAACGTCGTTAAACGCAGGAAAAACAGGTTTGCCTAAAAGCAACGGATCGCCGCTTTACTTGCTGCACCAACTGCTTGGCCAACGGGATCCCTGCCGCCAATCCGGGATTCCATCCTGACTCCGATGAGCTGTGAGCTGGCCCTTCCAGATAGGCTGACACCAACTGTCGCGCATAGCTGCCGAAGGCCACCCCCGCCACTGGCCATCGGGGATCCAACAGCGGCACCGTTTGGGCATTGGTTCCTCCCGCCAATTGCACATAGCCTGGCAGACCCATATTCAGTACCTTCTCGGCCAACTTTAGGGCAGCTTTGCCGGTGCCAGCTCCAATATCCCCACTCATAGGCCGGCCATCCACCTGCCAGATCAACACCTCCGGCAAGGGATCCATAAGAGCCAGCAAATCCCTCAAGTAAGCCTCTAGGCCCGGGCCATCGTTAAAGCTAATTGAGATTGCCTGGAGCTGAGGTAGCCAGGGCTTCAGGGATCCCCACAATTGCTCGAATGACCTCTGGCGACCGATGCAGGTGTGAATCTCCACCGCTTGAATGCCCAGCTCGACCAAAGGCGGCAAAACTTCTGACAAAGCGACCTGGTAGCCGAAGGTGGCAATGCGCCGGTGGGGGCAAACCGGCTCGCAGCGCCCACAGCCGTAGCACAGCTCTGTCTGGATGTGGACTTGAGCAGGAAGGGCTGCCTGGGTCAAGGCATGGGGAGGACAGACTGCCAAACAAGGCTGAGGACAGTCGGCAGGACAGACGGGAGCCGTCAGCACCGCCTTGCGGAAATGCACGTCTTCGCCGTCATTGACGCTGACCATCAACCAAGGGAACCCCGCCTGGGGATCTTCGGCTTGTGCCCGTCGGATCCCTTCTTGAGCGGCCCGCACAATGGCCGGATCGGCAGCAACATCAATGCAATCTGCCCCGGCCAGCGTGTAAAGGAAAGCCAGCTCCCGAACCGAGGGCAAGTGGTGGAAACTTGCACCGCAGATCAGCTTAAACCAGGTACCCTGTTGCAGCGAGGCGGTTGGCAAGGTCACAGGCACGAGAAACCGCTAGCAGGATGGGGATCTGAGCCGCAGGCCATCTACTTGAGATGGTAGCAAAGAAATTTCCAGGATCCTGAAGAGAGCATGACTCTAGTCAATAATAAGCTCAACTATACTGAAAATAATGTATAATATGTTCAGTACGGATTACTACCAGTTGATCTTTCTGTTTACTTTCGAGTCTGCCAACATGGTAGCCAAAGCAAAGCAGAAAATTGGTAGTAAGACGACACGGAAACTGCGCTTTGGGTATTCTACTCAAAGCTTTGCGGGATACCGCCATTCTGTTTGGACTCCGTCCCGCTGACGCGAATGGAAACAAACAGAATGCTATCGCTGCATAGTTGAACAGTGATGTTCAGCAGTGTTCAGCGTAAATGTATCAGGTTCAGGCGCTCTGCAGAGGTTGCCAACGAATTGACCGTTCTCGGCCCAGTTCCACCACAAACTTCACTCCCTTGTCTTCCCGACTCAGCTTCACCAGGTAGGAGAGTTCCTGTTGGCTGAACACATGCCCCTCGTAAAACCAAAACACCAACCCCTTAGCTTTTGGGGGCAAGGTGGCCCGATACTGCTCGATCAACGCGGGAAAGAAATAGGTGCGCCGCTCCGATTTGCCCAGCGTGGCAGGCCGTACCCCATGAATGCGCGTCAAATAGCTGGCCAGATCCCCGATTCCCTTACTGGAGAGGGTGACCACCTCATACCCAGCTCCGCGCAGCCGCCGCAGGTAGTGCCCTTCGGATCCCCCCTCTGGGGTTACAAAGATGGCCAAAGCCCCAGATTGCTCCAGTTGCTGCACAAACTTTGCACCTGAGCCGACCAGCAGCATAGGAAGAACTCCATGACTCGTCTAGGGTTGGACAAGCAGCCCACCTGCGCTCATTGTAACGGGATGGCGCCTGAAGCTGGGGATAGAAGCTGCCAATGGAACCCATAGAATACTGGCTATCTCCCTGTTTTGCAGAAGGGAGCGTAAAGAAGGGTTAAGATACGGGTAACCTGCTTGCAGGTCTCAACCCACAGGTGGCGGACAAAGGCGGATGGATCCCCCTAGTAGGGATGGCCTCCCCGCCACTTACACAGCGACAACAGATGAACCTCATCATGCGACGACGCGAGCTGTTGACCTTGGCGGTGGCCGGGTTGATTACAGCACCCCTCAGCTTAGCAGGAGAGCAAAGAGCAATGGCCCAACAGACTTATCCCTTCACCAAAACCGACGCCGAGTGGCGGCAACTGCTCACCGAAGAGCAATACTATGTGCTGCGCCGAGAGGGCACTGAGCCCCCCTTCCGCAACGCTTACTACGACAACAAGGCCCCAGGTATCTATGTCTGTGCCGGCTGTGGTCAGGAGCTGTTTTCCTCGGCGGCCAAGTACGACAGTGGCACCGGTTGGCCCAGCTTTTGGGAGCCGATTGCTCCCCATGTGATCGGCACCAAGACGGACTGGAAATTGTTTGTGCCCCGCACGGAAGTCCACTGCTCTAACTGCGGTGGGCATCTGGGGCATGTGTTTCGGGATGGCCCCCCACCCACGGGTTTGCGCTACTGCATCAATTCTGCTGCCCTCAAGTTCATCCCAGCCACCACTTAGAAATCCTCTTGGCTCCAGCTAAAACTGAGCCGCCTGTCTGGGTGAGCCTATGTCGGACTACACGTTCCTGGATGCTGCTTCGATTCTGCTGCGGGAGGGCCTGGAAGCTCTCTTGGTGCTGGTGGCACTGCTGGCCCTTATGAGCAAGAGCGGGCAATCGGCTCAGAAGCGCTGGGTGTGGATAGGGGGATCCGCGGGCTTGCTGGCAGCGGTGATGCTCGGTCTGCTGGTGAAGCTGTTTTTCCAGCAGATGCTCACCCACACGCGACAAGAGGTGCTGGAAGGGATCACCGGGCTGGTGGCAGCAGGTTTGTTGTTCTCGGTCAGCCTTTGGTTGCACCGCCGGGCTGCAGTGGCTTCTTGGCAAACCTTTGTGCGGGAACAGGCGCAGGCGGCACTGGCCACGGGTCAGGTTTTTTCCTTGGCTTTTCTGGCCTTTGTGGCGGCGTTTCGCGAGGGGGCGGAAACGGTGCTGTTTTATGTGGGGTTGGCCCCTTCCCTCTCGGCAAAAGATTTTTGGCTGGGGATCGGCCTGGGATCCCTGGTGTTGGTGGCGGTGGCGATCTTGCTGCTGCAGGTGGGGCTGAAATTGCCGCTGGGAGTTTTTTTCCGGGGTCTAAGTCTGCTGATTTTCTACTTGGGCTTTAAGTTTTTGGGCAGTGGCTTGCACGCTCTACAGGTGGCGGACTGGCTGCCCATCACTCCTCTTGTTGGGATCCCAAAGCTGCGCTGGCTGGGCATATATCCCACTTGGCAGACGCTGCTCCCCCAACTGCTGCTGCTGGGAATAGCCTTCGCCTTGTGGGTGGGGCAATGGCTGCGAGCTGATCCGGCTCGAAAGCTTTCTTCGTGAAAAACGTTCTCCACGAGCCCTGTGGATTCCACCAGCCTTGAGCTTGATGAGTCCTGGTTTTGGTTTCGATGGATGGCAACCAAAAGGCTGCACCCAGTCAAGCCTTCCAGTCCAAGAAAGCAAAGCCTACCGGCAGGGATCCGGCAGGCCGCTGGATTTTGTCGGAGATCCCCAGTAGGAAACCCTGTCGATCGCTACGGAATCGACAGAGAGCATCCACTCTGTGGGGTTCCCGAGAATCAGGTATCGTAGACCCGGCATTCAACAGCATCTGGGTTTTCAGCGCAGTGCTTCTCTAGGCTGCTGGGAGTCCTCGGCTGGTGGCTGCGAGCTGCCAGCACTTCTTCAACCGCATCCCAGGCCGCACGGCAGTGGGGATCCCCTTCGCCGTACTCAGAGCAGACGTTGCGAGCATTTTCCAGCTCTTTGGCGATCACTTCAGACAGTCCCATGTTCTCAAGCTCCTTTAGACTAGATGGGGCCGGTGGCCCGCTGATGTAACCGGTTGACGCAGAACCTGTAGGGATTCGGTGTAACCGAGGATCAACAGGTAAAAACCAGCCGATCCAGACGGGGAATAAGTTCAGGATAATGACCTTGTGCCAACCGAATTGATCAACCGGATACATTACCTATTCTAAACAGTGACGGCAGGGGGGTGCAGCTGCGCTTTCGCGATCTCTTTGGGATCAGGATGCGCAGGGATCCCTCAGGCTCCAAACAGTTGTTCAATCCGTTGCCGCACCTGCTCTGGGGATCCCTGTTGACGCACTTGACCTTCCGAGAGCAAAATCGCCCCGTCTGCCCATTCCAGTTCCGCCAGCCGATGGGTTACCCAAAGGGCGGTGATGCCTTCTTGATCCACCAGTTGCCGGATGCACCGCAGCAAATCCGCCTGGCTGTCGGGATCCAACAGGGCTGTCGGCTCGTCCAAAAGCAGCACCTCGCTG
Organism: Thermostichus sp. OS-CIW-26; assembly: GCF_054058395.1. NCBI lineage: Bacteria > Bacillati > Cyanobacteriota > Cyanophyceae > Thermostichales > Thermostichaceae > Thermostichus > Thermostichus sp. OS-CIW-26. Next base: position 10,673 of record NZ_JBSSAG010000009.1, read on the forward strand.
CGCCGGGCCAAAGCCCCTGCCACCGCCACTCGTTGCTTCTGTCCGCCGCTGAGGCCATGGATGGGCCGACGGATCAGGTGCTTTAATCCGACTTGCTCCAAGGCTGTTTCCACCCGCTGGTGAATTTCCGCCAAGGTCAGAGCCTCTGCTCCCAAGCCAAAGGCCACATCGGCTCCCACCGTGGGCATGAACAGTTGGTGATCCGGGTTTTGAAACACATAGCCCAGCCGACCGCGAATCTCCAGGTGGCCCGAAAGGGGCTGGGGATGGGTCAGGGATCCGGACAACAGTTGCAACAAAGTGGACTTGCCGCTGCCATTGGGCCCCAAGAGCATCCACAACTGGCCCTTGGGAATGACAAAACTGCACGCCTGCAAAACCGGCGGACGTTCCGGCCAAGCAAAGGTCAGGCTCTCCACCCGAATGGCCACCTCAGACATGGGGATCCCTTAGCGGCAGAGAGAAAAGGGCTGTCCTCAGCTTTGCAACTGGGCCAAAAAACCGGGACGGGCTCCCATGGGGCTGGCGCCGCCCGACTTGGAAGTCATTTGCACGCCACATAGCTCACCGGTGAGCAGGAAAACCTTTTTGCCGGTGCGGTCGCAGGTCAGCTCCAAACTCTGAGGGGATCCACTCTGCAGAGCATTGACGATGCTTTGGTAGGCCCGGTTGGCCGCTTCTTCCTCTTTTTGGTGGACAACGATGGGGGCAGGGTTCCCTTTCAGGAGCAGTTCCAGAGTGTACATGGCTGACCGTTGCGTAGTGGGCCGTGGGACAAAAGAGAGGCACCCAGAGGACGCCGTTGGCGACAGCAGGACGAAGTCCTTTTCCAGTATCGCAGGTTGGGCCAGGGTACCGGCAGGCTCAACAAATGACGGGGGAGTTTCTCTCGCCAGATTAGGCCAGGCCGGTGCCGAGAAAAGGCAGCAGGCTAATCAGCAACAGGCCCAACGTGGCCAGGGATCCCGCCAAGAAGGAGAGGGATCGCCCAATGGGAATATCGGCAATGTAGAAAAAGTTGTAGAGCAGCCGCGCCAGCAGAAACACCCCACACAGCACAGCTACCCCTTCATCTCCGCTGAGGCCAAAATACCAGGGATCCGAGTGAGGGCCGGTGATGTAGGCGATCAACGCTGCTGCCGCAAACATCCCAAAGGTCTCAAACCCGTTGGCGTGGGCCCAGGTGGCCCGTTGCCCGTAGGGAGGTAGCCTATCAAACATAGCCCGAGGAGCATGCAGGTCGTAGCCAACGCGGGCACGGGCATAGCCCACCACCCCCATGGGCAGATAGACCAAGAGCATGGCTGCCGCAATAGAGAACAGGGGGATAGCTGCGAGAGGAAGGCTTGGCAACATAAGGCAAAAGGGCGGTGCACAATGACAGAGGAGAGAAAAGAGCCCAGCTTGGGTGGGAGCTATTGCCGGGAAAATCAACACCAAAACCATTATCCATCTATCGGGCTGTCTATCCAGGCAGATGCTTGCGTCAGGAAATCTTGCGGATTTGCCGGCGGCGCTCCTCATATTCAGCGCGGGTGATCAAGCCCTGTTTCAACTGGCTTTCCAACTGCTGTTCGGGATCCCGGGCTTCTCGCCCTTCCACACTGGTCCATTCCAGCTCGATCAGCTCTCGGTTGAATCGAAAATCGAAATCGGCATTGCTCATGGTCAGGATCCACAGCCCTTCCAGCAAACAAAGGGCGCGTACCCCGTAGCTGAGAATCTGCAGCGGGATGGAGGGAACGAACACCATCAGCCCCACCACCAAGTAGCCCCAGCCCCAGCGTTGGTGCCCCATATAGAAGCGCTGCAACCCTGGAATGAACACCCCCAGCATCGCCAGCCAGCCGGCCACCTCGCGGACCAACCGCCGACGTTCCTGTGGGGGCATATCAGGGCCCCTGCTCTCGGCCATAGACTGCACCAGCTAGATGTGCCATTAAGCTAGCTCAGTTTTGGCCGCACAGGGCTCAGGAACTTGGATCCAACCTCAGAAGATTTTTGAGCAGAATCCTGCCGCCTATACTTGATGGGGGCAGTTCGGGGAAGGAACATGGCAGAGCGGGAGCTATCGGTAGCGATCTTGGCAGCGGGCAAGGGCACCCGGATGCGGTCGCAGTTGCCCAAGGTGCTGCACAAACTGGGATCCCTGTCTCTGATCGAGCGGCTGCTGCGCACGGTGCTAACCTTGAAACCCCACCGCTGTCTGGTGATTGTGGGTTATGAACAAGAGCAGGTGCGCCAAGCCCTGCGGGAGTACCCGGTTGAATTTGTGGAGCAGGCCCAGCAATTGGGCACCGGACACGCCGTTCAACAGCTGTTGCCCGTCCTGGGCGGTTTTCAGGGGGATCTGCTGGTGATCAACGGGGATGTGCCCCTGCTGCGGGCAGAAACCCTGCAAGCTCTGGTGGAGCGCCACCGCCAGATGAACCCAGAGGTAACCTTGCTCTCGGCTCAGGTGGCGGATCCCTATGGCTATGGACGGGTGTTCTGCGATGCCCAACAGCAAGTGCTGGAACTGGTGGAAGAGCGAGACTGCACCCCAGCCCAACGGCAAAATCGCCGCATCAACAGTGGGGTGTATTGTTTTCACTGGCCGGCTCTGGCTCAGGTTTTGCCCCATCTCAATCGCAACAACGCACAGCAGGAGTACTACCTAACAGATGCCGTCAAGCGGGTGGGCAAAGCCATCGCTCTGGATGTTGCCGATCCGCAAGAAATTGTGGGCGTCAACGACCGCCGCCAACTGGCCCAGGCGTACCAGATTTTGCAGGATCGCCTCAAAGAAGCCTGGATGGAAGCCGGGGTCACCTTTGTGGATCCCGACAGCAGCAGCCTGGAGGAAACGGTGGAATTGGCCCCCGATGTGATCATCGAGCCCCAAACCCATCTGCGAGGGGTGTGCCGCATTGGCTCGGGAACCCGCCTGGGGCCGGGCAGTTGGATCGAGTCCAGCGAGATTGGATCTGGGTGTCACATTCTCTACTCGGTGGTCAGCCACAGCCGCATCGGCAACCACGTCTGGATAGGCCCCTACGCCCACGTGCGCCCCCACAGCCAGATTGGGGATCATTGCCGCATCGGCAACTTTGTGGAAACCAAAAATACCCAGATTGGATCCCACAGCAATGCCGCCCACTTGGCCTACCTGGGAGATGCCAAGCTGGGATCCCAGGTCAACATCGGCGCGGGCACCATCATCGCCAACTACGACGGCCAGCAAAAGCACTTTACCGAAATTGGGGATCGCAGCAAAACAGGCGCCAACTCGGTTCTGGTGGCTCCTTTGCAGGTGGGATCCGATGTCACCATTGCTGCCGGCTCCACCATCCCTGCCCGCTACCCCCTGCCGGATGACTGCTTGGTGATCGCTCGCTCCCGCCCGGTGGTCAAGCCCGGTTGGCGACCCGGGATCCGCTCCTCCCGCCGCCAAGAGCTCCAGCCCATGCCACCGGGATCCCTCAAGATTTATCCCTTGCGCCTCTTCCCCGGCCAAGATCTCAAGCAGGAACTGGAGCGATTGGCCCGGCAGCAGCCCTTGCAAGCGGGGTTTGTCCTCAGCGCCGTCGGCAGCCTTAGCCAAGCCACCCTGCGCCTGGCCGACCAAATGGGGGATCACCTGCTGTCGGAACGCCTGGAGATCCTGGCCCTGAGTGGATCCCTGTGCCCTGACGGAGTCCATCTCCATCTCACCGTTGCCGATGCCCGAGGCCAAACCTGGGGGGGACACCTGCGCCCCGGCTGCCTCATCTACACCACCGCCGAAATTGTCCTCGCCGACAGCCCGGAGTATCGCTTCTCCCGTCAACCGGATCCGGCCACCGGCTACCTGGAGTTGCACATCCAACCCGTGGCAGGGGATCCCTGCTGGCCGTCCCCACCCCCCCAACCCCAGCAAAACCAGCAGACAAAACCAGAGGCTGACAACAGCAGGCCGAAAAGCTTACAGTAGTCAACATGAGTTACCTAAAGCTAAAGGGGGCTTGTGAGCGCCAAGCCGAAAGCTTCACGGAACTCATGGACGCTTTGCGGTGTGGCGGGCATGTTACTGGGTTTTCGGACGCAACTCATTCTTAACCGCAAGCAAACAACTCTAGCCGCCCAACACGCTGGGGTAGCCCGCCACGCCTATAACTGGGGCTTAGAAGTCTGTCGGCAAGCCCTGGAGAACCAGCAAAAACTTCCCACCGCCATTGACCTGCACAAGCGCCTAGTGGCCGAGGTGAAGAAAGAACATCGCTGGTACTACCAGGTCTCCAAATGCGCCCCTCAGCAGGCATTACGCAACTTGGAGCAAGCCCTTAAGCGCTGGCGGGGTGGGTTGGGGAAGTTTCCCCGCTTCAAACGCAAGGGAGTGCGAGACAGCTTTTACCTGGAAGGGAGTATTCGCACTTCTGGCAACCGCATCAAGGTACCTATCTTCGGTTGGCTGCGCTGTGCAGAGCTGCTCCCGGTGACCACACCCAAGAACGTGGTTGTTAGCTTGAGAGCATGACTCTAGTCAATAATAAGCTCAACTATACTGAAAATAATGTATAATATGTTCAGTACGGATTACTACCAGTTGATCTTTCTGTTTACTTTCGAGTCTGCCAACATGGTAGCCAAAGCAAAGCAGAAAATTGGTAGTAAGACGACACGGAAACTGCGCTTTGGGTATTCTACTCAAAGCTTTGCGGGATACCGCCATTCTGTTTGGAAACAAACAGAATGCTATCGCTGCATAGTTGAACAGTGATGTTCAGCAGTGTTCAGCGTAAATGTATCAGACGCGACAGGCACTGAACACTCTGGAAGTGTTTGTTAGCGTTTCGTAGGTCTTTCGGAGCGGTCATCAGTACCCCGTTGAGCAGCCAGAAATTGTTAAGCTTAACGCACGGATGGCAGTATCCGGCCATGCCCCGAGTGACAACTGCTGACGATCTGCTGACAGAATATGCCTCTGGCGAGCGCAACTTTCAAGAATCCAACCTGGTGGGGGTGGACTTGGTGCGCTCCAACCTGCAAGGGGTGAATCTGAGAGGGGCCAACCTCTCCTTTGGCAAGCTGAGTGGCATTAACCTGCAGGAAGCCGATTTGCGCGGCGCCGATCTCAGCTCGGCCAACTTGATGGGGGCCAACCTCCGCGGGGCCAATCTTTGGGAAGCCAACTTGATCGGCGCGGATCTCAGCTTTGCCGACTTGCGGGAAGCCAACTTGCACGGTGCCTACCTTTGGGAAGCCAAGCTAACCCGTGCACAACTGCAGGGATCCGATCTGAGCGGGGCAAAAATCGGCGGAGCAGTGCTGACCGGCGCTGACCTCAGGGGGGCCATCCTACCTGACGGGAGTGTGCTGGCTTGAGCCACCCCCCAGCAGACAAGGCAGAATGGAACTGTTGCGACGGGATCCCTGATGTTACTGCTGTTCAACTTGGTCTTGACACTGCTGCTGGCTTTGGGAGTGGCAGTCCTGGCCGGGCAAAACCCCACCACCCTGACCGTACATTTCTTAATGTGGCGCTCGGTGGAGCTGCCTTTGGGATTTCTCATCGCCGCGGCTGTCGGCTTGGGCCTGTTGACGGTGGGGCTGGGCTCTCTCCTCTGGCCTGGGCGCAGCTTTTCTGCCACCGCCCGCCAATTACAAGAGCGGGTGCGCCAACTGGAAATGCAGGATCAACCGCCCCAATAACGGCCAATTCCCAAAGGGATCCCTCTGCTTTCTGGCTTTGGCTCAACGGCTTCGATCCCCTGCAATTCTACCTGCAATTCTATAGTTGACTTGACAATCTTGTCGCTGGCCCTAGGGAAAGCATGCTGGAATGGCCCACCGATGCGAGACTGGGCGTAAGCTGAGATCAGGATCCCTTCGCCGTCTGCTTGAGCAGTGCATATCTCCAACCGTAACCATGGCTTATTTTCAACCTACTTCCCCGGATAGCTCTCCCCAAGACCCACGGGCCCTGCGCAAAGCCCTGCGCGGATCCAGCACCTACTTCGCCAAGGGGTTTGAAGAACACAAGGATCAGGCTCAACTGGAGCTGCAAACCACCTACAAAAGCCCCCTTGTGGAGCAAATCCGTGCCCAGTCCTACCGCTATCAGCGGGGCGACATTACCATTCACCTGGCCAGGGCCTTTGGCTTTTGCTGGGGCGTGGAACGGGCGGTGGAATATGCCTATGAAGCGCGGCGACGCTTTCCGGATCGGCAACTGTGGATCACCAACGAGATCATCCACAACCCTCTGGTAAACCAGCACCTGAAGGAGATGGGGATCCGCTTTGTGGAGAAAGGCCCGGACGGCAAGAAGGACTTTTCTCAGATCCGGCCCCAAGATGTGGTGATTTGGCCTGCTTTTGGGGCGAGTGCCTCGGAAATGGCGTTTTTTCGGTCGCAGGGCAATGAGATTGTCGATACCACCTGCCCCTGGGTTTCCCGCGTGTGGAACCAAGTGGACAAGCACCGCGCGGCCCAATTTACCTCTGTCATCCACGGCAAGTACAACCACGAAGAAACCGTAGCCACCAGCTCCTTTGCCGAAAAGTACCTGGTGGTGCTGAACCTGGAAGAAGCGGAATGGGTCGCCCGCTACATTTTGCAGGGCGGAGATGCGGCAGAATTTCGGCGGCGCTTCGGCAAGGCCACTTCCCCCGGTTTTGATCCGGATCGCGATCTGGAGCGGATCGGCATCGCCAACCAAACCACGATGCTGGAAGGGGAGACCCGCGCCATTGCCAAGCTGTTTGAGACCACCATGCTGCGCAAATATGGCCCCCAGGAGTTAGACAACCACTTCATGAGCTTTAACACCATCTGCAATGCCACCCAAGAGCGGCAGGACGCCATGTTCGAGCTGCTGGAGCAGCCTTTGGATGTGGTGGTGGTGATCGGGGGGTTTAATTCCTCGAATACCACCCACTTGCAGGAAATTGCCCTGGCCAAAGGCCTGCCCTCCTTCCATATCGATGGCCCCGACTGCATCCAACCCAACAACCGCATCCGTCACAAGCCTCTTCACCAAGACCCGACGGTTACCGAAGGGTGGCTACCCGATGGGCCGGTGCAAATCGGCATTACCTCCGGTGCCTCTACCCCAGACCGCGTTGTTGAAGAGGTGATTCAACGCATCTTCGCCCTGCGTGAAGAACCTCGGCGGATCCCTGCCTAGGGATCCCTTCCCTCTTCCCTTTGAGCGTGCTCAACACCCTTTTTCAGGTTTATCCTCCCTTGCTGGGCTGGACGCTGCTGGGTTTTTTTCTCCAGAAGGGGCTGCCCGGCGACTGGAAGCGTTGGCTGGATCCTCATGCTTTGGGGCGGTTCATGTTTTGGGTGGGGGTGCCCTTCAGCATTGTTGGGTTTATGCAGGGAGTGGATCTGTCGGGTCAAATCTGGGTCGCCCCTCTGATCTGTTGGCTGTCGGTGGGGCTGGGGTTTGCCTTGACCAGCGCTTGGCTGTGGTGGCAGCACCGTGGTGTGGGGGATGTCCCCAACTGTTGGAGCAGTGCCCAGCAGGGCAGCTTTCACCTAACCGCCACCCTGGGGAACACCGGGTATTTGGGCTATCCCATCTGTCTGGCTGTGGCCGGAAGGGCTTACTTTGGCTGGGCCCTGTTCTATGATCTGCTGGGCACTCTGTTCATGGCCTACGGGTTTGGCGTGTGGGTGGCCAGCCGCCACGGCAGTTCCCATGCCCAACCTTGGCAGGTGGGCCTCCACATTCTGCGCACCCCTGCTCTTTGGTCTTTTGCTATGGGCCTACTGCTGACCCGCGAACCCCTGCCGGGTTGGCTCTCTCAAGGGTTGGCGGCTTTTGCCTGGAGCATGATCCCGCTCAGTTTGATGATTTTGGGGATGCGGCTGGCCCAGGTGAAGCGCTGGGGATCCTTTCTTGCCGCCGGAGTGGCCCTCTTGATCAAAATTGTGATTGTGCCGCTCTTGGTGGGAATCGGCCTTGCCTTCACCCCCTACCCGCCTCTGGCCAAGCTGGTGCTGGTCCTGCAGAGCGGTATGCCCCCCGCCATCGCCACCCTGGTGCTCACGGAAGAATACGACTTGGATCGGGAAATTACCGTAACTGCCTTGGCCGTGGGGTACTTAGCCGCCTTGCTGACCTTGCCCCTCTGGCTGGGACTCTGGGGATCCTAATAGGCCAGGTGAGACAAGGTTTGCTCGAGGTAGCTATGCACCAGTTGATCCAGCTCTGCTTCCTGAGTGGGCAACTCCCGGCCCTGGAGCCATCCCCGAAAACCCGAGCTTTCCACAATGGCCTGCCGCAATGGCTTCCAAACTGCTTGCGTGCGCAGTGCTGTGAGGGCCTCTGGCTCGCTGGAGTGCTCCGCACCGCTGTTGCGAGCGTGAACGGAGCTGAGAGCAGGATTGGTCATGAGAAGAAGGTGAGTAGGAGTGATCCACCCTCAGAATAACTCGGATCCCAGTTGGCTTTGGCTCTCTAGGATACAAATCTCCCCCTCTGTTCTGAACAAGCCTTCTCTCAGTCGCTCAAGCCAAAAAATCCTCAATATAGTCATTCCAAACTAGATTGAGACACTCCCCAGGCGTTCCGCGCTGCTTCCGCGGCCACCCCCAGACCTTCTCCCAGAGGGAGAGAGGAGCTGGACAGAAATGTTTCATTCCTGTTTAAAATGACCATACATCCCATCAACTCGAGCAAGAGGCCCAGGGATCCCTAAACGAACAATTGGCTGCGCTGCTCGACCCGCAAAGTTGGCCCCAAGGCATTGAGAAGAGAGACGCCGTAGCTGCGGACGATAATGCGGCTATCCAAAATGGCCACCCATCGGGTGGATGAGCTGGAATCTTCTCCCGAATCAGAGCTTTGCCGCAGAGGCGCAACAGCCCGTTGCAACTGGGCAGCGGCCACCGGCAAAAGGTACTGACGGAACCAGTCCTGCTGGGTGCGTTGCAGATATTGCACCCGTCCGGCCACCCTCGGGTCTTCCACAGAAGGGAAGGGCAAAGTGGCGATCACCATCAGCTCAGGGCGCGGCAAGCCGGCCTTGTGGTGCAGCCAGTAGGGCCAGTCGCAGACCAAAATGCCCTTTTCGCCGGGGAACGGGCTGTTTACCCGCACCCGTGAGCCGAATTCGGCAGCCAAAGCCGCTCCCACCTGTGCTTGCAGAGGCTGATCCGACACCAACACCACCACAAAGCCTTGCGCTTGAGGGATCAGCTTTTTCAGCTCTTGCAGCAGGTGATCCCGAAATAGAGGGCTGTTGGGCAGGGGGAGGCGCGGCAAGTAAAGGGAAAGCTCCGCCCCGCCGGAACGGGGCCAACCCTCGCCTGAGGCAAACCGCAGCGGCGTCAGATCCGGCAAGCCCAACCGTCGCCGATAGGTTTCCGCCTGGCGATCCAGATCCAGCGCTTCCCCAATAATCACCACCGGCTGTGTGGCCCAAATGGGGGCCAACCAATCCTGCAGAGCCGTCGGGCTGTGGTGAAGGGTGAGGCGACCGGTTTCTCGGTCGGTTTCGGCCCACCAAATCCATTTGGAGACGGGATCCCCCTCAGAGCTGAGCCGCCGGCGGATTTGATCCCAGGGATCCGGCAGCCAGCCGGGGTAGCCTGTCACCAAAGACAGCACAGCATCCAGGTGAACCTGTTCATCCGCATGAAGCAGACAGCGGGAAAGAGGCCGCCGCAAAAGCTGAAGGGACAAATTGACCTGAACCTGGGAGAGCTGCTCCGCCTCGGCAGGGAAGATTTGCCGGAGCTGTTGCCAATGGCTGGCTTCCAGGGTCACCGTTAGCGCCTGGTAGGCCCAATCTTCCAGGTCTTCGGCTCCATCCAGGATCAAAGGGATCCCTGTCGGCACTTCCGAGGATCCCTTTCTCAGGCGAGCTTGCAGCCAATCCAGGGGATCCACCAACAGCAACCCCTGGAAATCGGGATCCGGCCAACGGTCTTTTTGCAGGACGGGCTTATGCAACTGCAGGGTGTGCTGTAGCCAGGGGATCTCTTCCCCCAAAATTTGCGCCTGCACAGGAGCTGTGGCACAGAGCAAGGTGGGGTTGGGCCACATCAGGGCCGGCAGCAGATAACTGAGGCGGTGCTGACCCCCAGCAGGCACCTGGATCAAGGTGCTGCGACCCAACCGCAACCCTCGCGCCACCATGCGAGCCATCGTCAACTGGTGGGGCCACAGGGCTTCGGGAGACTGCCGCAAAAGCTGCCGCAACTGTTGGTGGACTTCAACCTCAATCACAGTTCAGTACGCCGGGGATCTGCCACAGACGGTAGGGTGGACTAGCCTATTCTAGGGTAGAGAAGAAAACCAAATCCCATCTCTGGGGTGAGCGATGTCTCTTCTTTCTGCTGTTCCCACAGAGGGCCAACCCGTTGCACAGACGGGATCCCTGCTTCTGGATCGCTCCGGGTGGGGCCGTTTGCGCATGAAGGGATCCCCAGGCTTGGACTATCTGCACAACCGAAGCACCCAAAATCTGAAGGCCCTCAAGCCAGGGCAGGGGGCCGACACGGTTTTCGTGACCCCCACCGCCGGCATCCTGGATTTGGCAACGGTGTACGTGGGAGAAGAAGACTGCTGGATCTGGACTTCACCTCAGCGGCGCAGCCTGCTGATGCAGAGTTTGGGGCGCATGCTGCCTTTGGTGCGGGGAGCAGAGTTGAAAGATGAGACAGATCAGACCTTTGGTTTTGGGTTGCTCGGCCCCCAGAGTCAGGCTCTCCTGGAGCAAGTGGTGAGCTCAGAAGAGATTCCGACCAGGCTCAATGAGCACTGCGCCGTGGAGATCCAGGGGATCCCTGTCCATCTGGCTTGTGGCACGGGTCTTGCCCAGCCGGGGTTTACCCTCTGGGGCACCATTGACCAGAAAGTCGCTCTTGAAGAATGCTTGCTCCAAGCCGGAGCCAAGCTGGCCCCACCTGAGCTGTGGGAAGTCCTCCGCCTAGAAGCGGGTCGCCCCGCCGCCGACCGAGAGCTGACCTCAGACCACAACCCCCTAGAAGCCGGCCTGTGGCGAGCTGTTTCCCTTGACAAAGGTTGCTACGTTGGCCAGGAAGTCTTGGCCAAGCAAGTAACCTACAAGCGCATTCGGCAAACCCTGTGGGGGATCCGCCTTCAAGGAGAAGCTCGTCCTGGCACAGAGATTTTGCGGCAGGGGGAAAAGATTGGGCTGCTGACCAGTGCAGGCCTAACTTCGCAAGAGTACCTGGGATTGGGATACGTGCGCACCAAGTTTGAGCCCGCCGAAGGTCTACAAGTAGAAGTCGGCTCGGTGCCGGGAGTCCTGACTCGAATGCCGTTTTTGAGCTTTCCGCCTATTGTCTGAGGTTGTTTTTGCAGACCTCTCTCCTCTCTTTTCTAGAGGGAGAAGCGTAGGCGAAACACCGCAACTCACCAGTCAAAGTGGCGGCGAAAGCGGGGATCCCGTCGATCCTTTTTGCGTCGGTTACAGGTTTTGCACAACGTTTGCAGATTGCTGATGTCGTTGCTGCCCCCTTGGGCAATGGGGATGATGTGATCGATCTGAAGCTGAACCTCTGGGGGCGACTTTCCGCAACCGCGACAACGGAAGCCGTCTCTTTGGAAAACATACTCCCGCACGGCTGCTGGAATTAGAATCCTTTCGCCGGATTTTCTTTCTTTCATCGTTATTCATCCATACTGCGAAGATCGTCCAGTGGAGACTTTTCATCTAGAGGTTCTAATATCTCTTGGTCGGGTTCTTTTATCAGAAATTCAGGATTGTCAGGATAAAAGTCAATCGTAACTTCTACTCTTACTTTTACTCTACCGGTCTGCCAACCGTTAGTTTTAGGAGAAAGAATCGAGCATGGAACTCCTTTATAGAAAAAATGAACCTGATCTTCATGGGGAATACCTGTTTGTATCTCAGACGAACTCAAGTGACTGTTTAGTCCGCTTCCCATTTGGTCAAACCTCAGGAAATAAGAATTGATAGAATCGCAAAGCTTGGAAATCATGTAGACTTTCTGCTTATTGTTCTTGTTGATAAAAGTGATAACTCCGTCTCCCAGTTGGCTAAGATTAATGGATGTTTTTGTCATCTTATCGACCTCAAGACATAGAGACAACTTGAACAGCCCGTAAATCATCCAGTATAGAATCCTCTAGTTTTCTGGGAGCGCTATCTCCAGAATCTCTATATGGGTCATCAGGAACAAACTCGAGATAAACTTTGACTGATATCTTGCCAGAGATCCACGACTTTCTGGGCTGTAAGACTCTAGATTCTATTCCATCCACGAGCATTCTAATGTCCGCATAAACCTTTCTTGATTGAAGGTAACCGTTTGTCCGGAAAGTATCTGAAAGAAGGTAATTAATAATTGCACTATGCAAGCTACTTGGAAGGTAGACTTGATCACCAATTTCAACGACAGTTTCCCTATCATCTGACCTAAAAACTATCGGATCGGCCACAGCATTGTCTCCTATTGCTCACAGACTTTACTGACTGACATCTCCCCGAATGTCATCCAAAAGAGATCCAATGCCTCCTGATCTGGAGGGCTGTCGAGCTCGCTAAAGCAATCTTGAGCTTGTTCAGAAAGATTATCTGGCACTTGATCAACCTCCTGGATCAACCTCCTGGTGCATTTTTCCAGTTAAGTTATTCCTCACCTCCGCGAAGGTCATCCAGAGGGGATCCACTGCCGCCCTCTGAGACTGTATCCTCTGGCTCAAACTCTACAATGATCCGCAATCTGACTCTGCCTTTTTCCCAATCCTTCTTGCCTGGCACCAAGAGCTGACAAGCAAGTCCCTGCCCAAACCACTTCGCTTCTTGCAACAATTTTTCTTCTGGCTTGGGAGCAAGAAGGCTACTGGCAATGTTGAGCAAGTCTTCCGGCGGCAGGATCCCTGAGGATCTCAAGGCCGCAATGAACAAGCGATGCAGCTCTTCTTTCTTGGTCAAGTCCTCTTGGGCTGCTTTGACCAAGTTGGCAACCTTGAAAGTTTTTTCCCCTATGGAGAGGATCCCTTCTGGGTGCTGCTGTAGAGGTATCGATCTGGATCCCATGACTTTATCTGGATCAAGTGAAAGGCCAAAAACAAAGACAAGCCGCTCTATCTCAAATCATCGAGAATGCTATCCAACTCTGGAAAACTCTCGTCTATGGGTGTAGAACGACCAAGAGCGACTGCTTCGCTTGCATTGCTGTCACCTACTTGCTGTTCAGGAAGACTTGCCAAAATCTGAACTGACTCACCAACAGAGGAAGGTTCAGGACGAGTAATCAAGGGCAGCATCTCGCGATTGAGGCCCAAAGCTTGCAAGCAGAGGTTGATCCCAGAAACAGCTTGGTTGTACTTGTCTATGCTTGCCTCCAGTTCTTTCAGCCGCTGTTGGTTAAGCGCAATTTTCTCTTCAGCCTCTTTTCTGAGAGTTGCTTCCATGAACTGCTTTGCTTCTGGGTACTTTTGCAAAATCTCATCGGCTACTTGCTTGGCAACCGGCAATAGCTGAGTTTTTAGAGTATTGTTGGTCTCTTGTCGGAAGCTAGAACGCACTGTCTGGTTAATTTTCGGCTCAAAGTCAAGCTTGAGTAATTGTCGGATTCCAGGCTCTGCGTCGCGAATAGCAGAGATGTCGTATGATTGGCTGGTTTGTTTTAGGACTTCTCGAAACTGGTAGATCGAGAATGTTCCTTCGTCGTAGAAGCGGGGACTTTCTCTGAGGTAGCGGTCGCACTCTTTTCGGGCACCATTGACAAGAGAACTCAAAGTTACCTCCTTAACCAAAAGAAGCTTTTTCTCCAAGTCCCCATCGGATCCCAGTAGGCGAAACAACTGCCTGTAGTAGCTCGAGCTGCGAACTTCATCAACAAGGCGACGAAAGAAGTTCTCTACAAGCGTGCTGGCTGATTCTACCAGGATGTCTTCTAGATGGTTGGATAAATAGTAAAAGGCTTCGACCAATACAGCTAAAAATGGAGCTGTGGAGTTGCGGGGACGAATGCGAACGGCTTGACTGTAAACATTGTCCAACGAAAAAGTATCCAAAAGCTCATCTAGCCTCCGTACCATCCTAGCCTGCAATTTACGGAAATCGTTCTCAAATTCTTTGTTTTCTCCGTTAATAACTTTATTGACTACTGTCTGGATATGCTCGTCAAACTCTCGGCCAATACTGGCTAGCTGCTGATTGATCAGCGTCAGCTCATAGGAAATCATGCTGTCAATCTCTTTGGGCTGGCTATCAATGTCTCGGTAGAGATCTAGATAGGACTTCCTCATCTCGATGCAGAGAGGTTGCAAATCATCGGCCAGCGCGGAAAATAGCTGTGGCCGCTTTTCTTCCGTTAAATAACGAGTGATCCCAGCCCGAAAGTCTTCAATACCGCTATCTTTAATCATATACTCAATCAAAGGTTTTCCCCACTCCCTCAGAATCCGAACGTAGTTATTTATGGGTGTGTCGTACCCATGTACAGAAGGGCGGAACGGGGATCCAACTAGCCTACCCGACGTGCAGTACTTATTAAACTCGCTGACAAACTGGGGCGTTTCTTCCTCACCACCCAATTCTTTGATGCTTTCTGAAAAAATCGTATCCAGTCCAAATCGATCCTCGGGGGTAGTTGCCTTGATCTGGGAACCATAGAAGCCGAGAAGGCCGCTTGTCTTAAATACGCGGAGTTGACGAAACTGCTGGTCGATAATGTTTTCTAGTCTCTGCTTTAGTTGTGCGTTGTACCAAGTCTCGTCAATCCGGTTAAATACATAGAAGACCCGATCCCTGATGCTATCATTACTTTGAATATGCTCAATAAGCTCTGTCTCTTCCTTGGTCAGCTCACCCGTTGCAGCACACTTGAGAACGCAAACAACTGCGGACGTATCCGGATCGGCAATTTTTCGATAAGTACGCTCTGCATCCGCTTTGACTGGAGCATCGATCCCAGGAGTATCGACAATAACGTTTCCATCTTCCAGCAAGGGGTGGTGGCAATAGTATTCCACCTTTCGCAAAACTGCGCTATTGGCGCCGCGCCGGGCAAAACCCGCAGCTTCCCTTAGGTTGCCGAAGTTGAGCTGCTCCATTGAGAAAACTTTGTTCTCGGTAGGGTGAATTTTGTCCCGGTTCTGCTGGAAACCTGTAATCAACAAGCGGAGGGCATCTGCCTGCTTTGCCCGCTCTGACTTGCTTTTACCTCCCTCCTGTTGAATAATAGCCTCAGCACGCTCCTTCAGGGGATTCAGTGCAGTGTCTTCCAGCCTGCTGAGTGACGGAGCCAAGTTTAGGAAAGCGCAGAAGGCGGTCATCTGTTCTTGCACTTCCTGCTCGCTGAGAAAAGTGAGCACCACTCTCTCAGCATTTGGCTCTGCGTAGCCAATGTAGCACTCTGTCCCTGTGGCGTGCCCTTCGGCGCTGTAGAGAAGCTCTCTTTCTAAGAGGGCATTGATTAGCATAGACTTGCCAGCACTGAAAGCACCGGCAAAGACAATCTCGAAGGTTGGAGAAATAGCTTTGCTGAGGGAAGCTTGAATCCGAGTGGTATCTTGCTTGCCTGAAAAAGTGGAATCCTGATGCCAGAGTTGCAGGATAGCTTCAACCTGCTCTTTCAAGTTCTCACACTGAGGCAGGAGCTTTACAGACATAAGAGAGCAATCTCCACAGAGGCTGCCGGGATTATAACTTGCCTATGCTTGAGGTGAGGATTCCTACAACAATTTTCTTCAGTCCCGGAGCTGTGTGGCTATATGTGCATACACGTGAAGAGAGAAGAGCAGAACTCCCCAGACCGACATAGCAAAAAGGCTTAGGTCGTTGACCCAAGCCCGCCTCAGCATACTCATACCAGATGCCAGGAACCAGACTTGAACTGGTGACACGAGGATTTTCAGTCCTCTGCTCTACCAACTGAGCTATCCCGGCTTTGGACCTACTATCTTACGATGTCGAGGGGGGTTTTGACAACTGGTGGCGCCCCCAATTTAGCCAATCAATTTCTCCAAAGCCTCCATCTGGGGGATGCAGAGAACATCTCGGTTGCGATCCCGGCGGATCAGCTCCTCTTGCTCCAGCTTGGACAGGACGCGAGTGACCGTTTCCCGGGCTAGGCCACTTAGGCTGCTCAGCTCCCGATGGGGCAAGTTGGGGATCTCTACACCACTCCGGCTAACCCGGCCACGAGATTCGGCCAAGAACAGCAGGATATCGGCAACACGGGCCGTACTACTGGCCTCGCGCAACTGCAGACGACGGTTGATCTGCCGTAAGCGGCGCGACATGAGCTGAGCAAGGCGGATGCCGGCCTGAGGATCAGAAGCCAAAAAAGCCAGGAAGTGTTGGGCCGACAGACAACTGACTTTGGTGGCTGTTAGGGCTACAACGTCGGTGGAACGAGGCGCTTCGTCCAAAGCAGCCATTTCCCCGAAGATTTCCCCTGGACCAAGAATGGTGAGGGTGATCTCCCGGCCTTCGAGATCATGGGTGCGAATCTTGACCCACCCTTCCAGGATGAAATAAACGGCGTTACCCCAGTCATTTTGTAACAAGATGGCCTGGTTGACCGGGTGGGAGCGCAACGACATTTGCCCGGCCAGAGGCTCTAGCCTCTCAGGAGGAAAGCCCTCAAACAGGAGCATCAGGCGTAGGTCATCTGGAGTTACATCGCTCACCGTGGGATCCTCCTGCACGTGGTCAGTTCTGGTCGAGTGGGATGGGAAAAGGGTGGGCCTGCACAGACACGTCAACATGCCCCTCAGCCTACCGTCTCTCTCAGGTCTATGGCCCGCCGAGGCGAACTGCGTACCAATAGGACAGAGCTTTAGACCCAATTTTGACCTCTACTTTAGAAAGGGATCCCTGCCCAAAAAAGCTGCTGCCATCCTCTAGCCCAGAAACGGCAAAATCCATCTTGCTGATAGCAATTTTCTCGAGTTTGTGCAGTTTGAGTCGAGATCTAGACCTGCTGAAGTTGAGATGGCCAATCTTGGCTGGTATCCAAAACCTTTAAAAAAGGCCGTTCCGAATCGGAAAAATCCTGCCAGTGGGCCTGCTGTTGGGAGAGCATCTCGGCGGTGGCATCAGCAATGTCGGCAGAGTGCTGCTGATCTCCATCGCTGGAACCAGCTGGGGCCAAGAGGGGCTGAGGAGCTGAGCTGCGGCGTTGCAGGCGCTCCCGCAAAACAGGTTCAGGGGCGTAGCAGTGGAGGATGCGCAGTGGGATCCCTTGGCGTTGGGCCTGATCAATGGCCATCCCCCGCAGCGCCTGCCGGTCAAACTTGGCGTCCAGAATCACGGTGTAGCCTTCCTGGGCCAGCTCTACTCCCAACTGCACCAAGCGGCGGTAGGTTTTATCGGTCATCTCCGGGGTATAAACCTCCGGCCCCCCCCGTTGCCGCAGAGGGATCCCGGCCAAATGCTTGCGCACCGCATCGGAGCGAATGTGAATGGCTCCCCGCTGACGGGCCAAGTGGCGGGCTACCGTGCTTTTGCCGGATCCCGACAATCCCGACATCAGGAACAACTGCCCCCGCTTGGGGAGGGTGTATTCCCAGGCAAGACGGTAATAGCGGGCGGCAGTGCTAAAGGCTGTGGCCTTGGCTTCCTCTGCTGCAGTGGGATCCTCCAGCAAAAAAGAGGTGACCTTGGCCCGCACGTAGGCCTGCCGATTGAGGTAAATAGGCAAGATCTTCAACCCTTCCCAATCTCCGGTTTCTTCCAGGTAGGTGTTCAAATAGGCGTTTCCCAGATCGGGGCGATGGCGGGCATCCAGATCCATCACCCCATAGGATACGTCGTACATGACATCCACAAAGCGGAAGGCTTCGTTGAACTCGATGCAATCAAAAAGCAGGATCTTCCCTTCCCAAAAACAGATGTTGCCTAGGTGCAGGTCTCCGTGGCATTCACGAATGCGGTTTTGTTCTATTCTTTGTTGAAACAGCTCCTGCCGCTCAGCAAAAAAGCGATCGGTGTAGGCTTGGGTTTCTCGATATTGCTGAGCCGTTTGCGGGCCGCCGACGTAGCGCTGGGTTTGGGCGTAATTCTCGTCAAAGGCTTCTCGCACCCGTTCTGGCCGGCCAAAGCTGCGGATGTAGTCGTTGGTCTCGGTTTGGGCATGAAACGTCGCCACCACCCGCCCCAGCTCCTCCATCAAGGACGGCGTTAGCTCTCCCCGCTCAAACAGGTTGCTGAACAGTTGCTCTTGGGGAAATTGCCGCATTTGCAGAGCGTATTCTATGGGCTCGCCGCTGCCGTTGAACTGAAATCGGCCATCGGTCTGGACAATGGGCAACACTTGCAGATAAAGGCCGGGAGCACCGCGCTGGTTCATGCGCAGCTCTTCTTGGCAAAAGTGGCGCCGCCTCTCCAGGGTGGTGAAGTTCAAAAAGCCAAAGTCCAAAGGCTTTTTCACTTTATAGGCATAGTCGCCTGTCAGCAGAATATAGGAAATGTGGGTTTGAATAAGCCGAATGGGATCCTGTACCGGATGAGGGTAGAAGGCGGGATCCAGCATCGCTTGGATCAAGGGGGGCAGGTGGGTATCGACCATGAAAAACGATAGAGATGGAAAAAGGGCTTGGACGGGGATCCCTATCTTCCGCCGACAGAGCAGATTGTCCTCCACCTATTCCTTAAAGGGCAAGGCGGCTTCTTGGGGGGAAAGACGGATGAGGCTGATCCCCTGCTGAATTAGCGTATCTTGAGCAGCACCGGAAAGAGCGTAGGGCCAGACCAGATATTTGGTGTTGATGTAGTCTTGTCCGCGCTTGGCCAGGTTCACCTGTTCCGAGAGCATGCGCACGTCTGGCCCGCGGCTGATAGTGGCTTCGGCCCGGCGAATGCGCTGCATCAGTTGGCTGAACAGCTCTTGGGGCTGCTGTACAAACACCACAATGGCCAAGTCACAGGGGTTGTAATAGTTGCCGATGCCGCAGAGGAGCAGGGCTTCACTGGAGAGAACAAGGGTTTCTTGATCCCCCAGAGCCACCACCGGATACAGAAAGGTGCGCACATCCTCCAGTTGCCAGTGGTTAAAAGAGTGGCTATCTACCTCCCCCCGCACCCAAGAGGAGATGGCAGGAAAAACTGCTTCGCTCAACAGTCGATAGGCCGTCTGGGGTCGCCCTAGCCAGCAGAGGGCATTTTCGTAGAAGCTCTCGTTCTCCAGCAGGTGGGGGGTGAGAGGAGCAACCATGGGCAGATCCTCAACGGGCTTTCTCCAGAATGCCTACTCGGGGATGGTTAAGGCAATTTTGCCCAGAACGGATCCCTGCTCCAGCAACCGGTGGGCGGCAGCCGCTTCGGCCAGAGGAAAGGTGTGGCTGAGCTGGATCCGCAGTTGGCCTTGGTCGATGAGGCGGGCACATTGCCTGAGGATTTCCGCCTGATTTTGTTGGGCGTTGGTCAGGCTTTTCAGCATCGGGGTGAGCATCAGCTCAAATCCCACCCGCAAGTTGCGGTCGCGAGCCACCCGCCAGTCGATCTCTGGGGCCGGGGCCAGCAGGGTGACGATATCTCCGTACACGCGCACTGCGGGGAAGGTCTGCTCCAATAGCTTGCCGCCCAAGGTATCTAGGGCAAGATCCACCCCCTCTCCCCCTGTCCAGTCCAAAACGGCGCGCACAAAGTCTGTCTGCCGGTAGAAGATGGGCAAGCCGGCGCCTAGGGAACGGACAAACTCCGCCTTTTCCGGGGTGCTCACGGTGGTGGCCACTTTGGATCCCCGTAGACGGGCCAGTTGAATGGCCACATGGCCAACTCCACCCGCTCCCCCGTGGATGAGCACACTTTGGCCGGCCTGGAGACGCCCCCGGTCGTAAAGCGCTTCCCAGGCGGTGATCAGCACCAGCGGGGCAGCAGCAGCCTCCGCAAAGCTCAGAGTTCTGGGCTTGGGAGCCACAAAACGCTCGTCCACCACGATCAGCTCGGCGTAATTCCCCGCCTGCCTGCCCAGACCCCCGTGGCAGAAGTACACCTCTTCTCCCACTGTAAAGTGCCTAACTCCGGATCCCACGGCTTCCACAACGCCGGCACCGTCACACCCCAAAATGGCGGGCATCTCCTCTGGATAGAAGGTGCCCCGTTGCCGCAGTTTGGTGTCGATGGGGTTGACGCCGGCTGCCCTCAGACGGATGCGCAGCTCCCGCTCGCCGCGAATTTGGGGCTCAGGTACTTCTCGGAGCTGCAGAACCTCTGGCCCGCCGGGCACACTCATGACTACGGCTTTCATGCGCTCAAGTTGTCAGCTTCAGTTGGGTTGGCCCGCTCAAAGGATGCAGGGTAGAGTTTGTTCTGGTGATGAGAAGATGGGCATCTCCCCATTGGGGTGTTGCTTTGCAACCCTGCGGAGTCTTGCAGCTGCTCTCTAGCCTATTTTAGCTAAACCGCCGAGAAGCCCCGCGCTGTATGCGCAGGGTCAACATACCCACGCAAAACCGAAGCCGTCACCCCACTCCATGAAGCAATAAAAAGGCTAGTGGCTAGTCACTACGCACTACTCTACAGGGCGGTGGGGCATCCCGTCCTTTTCGCGTCAGCGGGACGTAGTCCTTAAGCTCAGGAAATGTGTAAACTACCCGACCCTGACTGCTTCGCAGTACAGAGCAGGCTTTCGGTAGCCCTGCAGTTGGCAAGCCAACCACGAACCTCTAGGCTGGTTTACAGCAGCCCCCAAAAGCGCAATCACATTCGCACCATTCAAATCCGCATCCCCTTCCCATCCACAGTGTCCACACTTAAACTTCTTTCCACTGCGATAGGATTGCGCAGGGTCGGGATGAATGTGCAAACACCGGTGGCAGGTCTGCGACGTGTAGGCAGGCGGCACAAGAATCAGAGCAACCCCCGCACGCAGAGCCTTGTACTCCAAAAATTGACGGAGTTGATAAAACGCCCAACTATTTGCCCGCCTACGCTCTGTCTTGCTGCGTGGCTGTTGATTGACCCTTTCCCGAATCCCTGTCAAGTCTTCCAGAGCAAGAGCGCTATTTGTCGCCTTTGCCCTAGAGACAATAGCTTTGGAGATGCGATGATTGACCCACGCCTGAAAGCGTCTCTCCTTGCCAGACAGCCGTTGCAACAGTTGACGGCATCTGCGCCGCGAACTGCGGGTGCCCTTACTGGCTTTGCGTTGGAGTGCCGCCCTCAGCTTGGAGTAGTGGTCTCGGACTCTGTTCAACTGCTGTCCATTCCAGTTGTCCCCCTCTGACGTATGGGCGATATCCGTCCTGCCCAAGTCCACCCCGATCACCTTGTCGGTATCTTGTTGCTTGGGCGGGTTTTTCTCTACGCAAATCTGGATGTAGTAGGAGCCGTCCTTCCGCTGGACTAGGGTGGCCGATTTGGGGTTAGAGCCAGCCAGCATTCCCCTCTGGTAGTTGCCAATGGCTAGCTCAAAGCGTTCTCTTCCATCAACCGTGGTCAGCGACACCGTCCAGTCTTTCTCGCGGAATGAAAAGATACGTGCGTCGTAGGTAACGAACCTACGCTTGAACTCTTTAACCGGACGGTTGCGCTGTCTCGCCACTTTGCGAGCGCCTGCCACCCGTCTGCACACCTGTTGAGCCAAGTTACTGGACAAGCCGAACCGAGCTCGAATCTCGTAGTAGCAAAGGGATTGCAGTTTAACCGCGTTGACGATCTTCTCCGGCGTGTTCTGGTTGACCCAGTTCAATGCCTGCACAAAGACATCCATCGTCGCGTCCAATTTGGCGGCTTGCGACTGGGACGCCTTGAGCTTACAGGATATGGTCAGGACTTGGCTCATAAGTTCATTGTACTTCATCAAAGCGCATTCCTCCCGGCACTGACCCTACGGGTACAGTGCGGGGCTCCTGCGATTTCTAGCTGAGAAGCCCGCGCTGTGTGCGTAGCAACCCTGCGGGAAGCTAGCTACAGCGTCGGGAGTATGTCACGCAGCCTGCGACTTCATGGGCTCCGAGCAGGCCAAAATGAACTGGTCGATCTCCAGCAGGATGCGTTCTGCCTCGGCCAGAGAGGCCGGTACGCTTGCCAGCACCTGGGCATCTACTTCCGCAGCCTGCTCCGCTTCTTGCAAGAGGTTCATCGAGTCATGGCCGAGCAGGAGCTCCAGCTCGTTCAGGGTTACCATAGCCAGTTGCTGTTCGGCTTGATGGAGCTTATTTCGTAAAGTCTGAACTTGTTCGGTTTGCGCCTTCAGCCCGACTTCCGCCTGCTCAGCGCGAGATACAGCCAGTTGTGCAGCTTGCTGGGCCTCATCCCGCTGAGCTTTCAGGAAGGCCATCTCTTGCTCCAATTGTGCCAATCGCTCTTGCAGGCTGTAAATGTGCTGATCCCGGTCTCCCAAAGCTCGCTCCAGCTCGCGATTTCGAGCCTCCATCTGCTGACAAGCTTCGTTCGCTTGGGCCAGCTGTTCCGCCAAGTTTGCCATTTCCTCTTCCATGTTGGTGAGCCGACTCAAGCGTTCCAAAACCTGAGCATTTTCGGCTTCCAGTTTCTCAATCAGCGCTTGAGCGCTCAACAGTTCTGCTTTGGTGGAGTCCAGCTCGCCACAGACTTGATCGTAGTTGGCGATTAGCTCGCCAAGCCGGGCTTCTTTGGCTTGCAGTTCTTCTCGCAAGGAGTTCATCCAGCGGTCGCTCTGCTCAATCCGCTGTTGCAAGAGCGGCAGTTGAACCAGAGCTTGTTGGGCAGCACTGAAATAGCCAAGGAGTCGTTTGAAGTGGCGCTGTAGGTGGCTGTGGGACTGATCCAATTTGTCGAAGGCTTCGTTGAGAGAAAGATAGGCCTCGCACAGTTTCATGTAGCGCCGAGCCACAGAATCAGGATGATCCATAGGGTTATAGAGTCCAGGTGGGGGTGCCGTGTCTATTTTATGCTGTTCATTCTATTGGCCAAGCCCGGAAAAGGAGGCATTCGATACAACAACTGGGGGCTTAATTTTACTTTAATATCCAGTGCCTCGATCTCTCTTGCGAGCCAAGGCCAAAGAGTCTGCCCAAATACAGCTTCAGACGTTACCCACAGGCTACACAGAGACTAAAGCGGCTCCTCAAAAGCAATTGAAATCTTGTCTTGACCAAACAACCGGTTCATCTACATATTTAGTGTTCATGAGAAGATGCCCACGAGCTCTAGCGCTAGATGTGCTGCAAAAGTAGGGCTCTTCATGGCTCAGACCGGCTGGGCATTGGGGATCCCTAGCTTCTCCAAATAGGCGGCTGCCCGCAGCAACTTGGCTTCTTGGTAGGGGGCGGCCACCAGTTGTACGCCAAAGGGCAGGGATCCGCTCTCGCGCAACGGCACTGAAAGCACCGGCAGGCCGATAAACGAGAGGGGCTGAGTGTAGAGGCCGAGGTTGGGCCGAGTGAGAACCTCTACCCCATCGATCACCATCTTCTCTTGGCCGAGCAAGGGGGCAAAGCAGGGGGTGGTGGGGGCGATGAACAGATCGATCTCCTGAAAAATGGCCTGCACCTGCTGGCGATACCAGCGGCGAAAGCGCTGCGCCTGCAAGATCCAACTGGCAGGCAACAGGGCTCCGGCCAAAAAGCGATCCCGGGTGGCCGGGTCAAAGTCGTGGGGGCGAGTTCGCAGGTTGGGCAAGTGCAGGTTGGCTCCCTCAGCAGCCGTGATCAGGAAGGCGGCGGCACGGGCGCGCTGGGCTTCCGGGATCCGCACAGTCTGGCCGACCCCCAAGGCTTGGGCCACCTTTTCTACCCCGGCCAAGATGGGGGGCTCTGCCCCTCGGGCAAAGTAATCATCCGCCACCGCGATGCGCAAGCCCTCGATCCCCTGCCCCAATTGCCCAAAGGTGGGATCTACAGGACGCCGGGTACAGACGGGATCTTGGGGATCCGGCCCTTGCATGACATCGAAGCTGAGGGCAATATCGGCCACCGAACGGGCCAAGGGGCCCACGTGGTCAAAGCTGGCGGCAAACAGAGCCGCTCCTGCCCGCGATAGACGGCCATAGGTGGGCTTGAGGCCGTAGACGCCACACAAAGAGGCCGGTACCCGAATCGAGCCGTTGGTGTCGCTGCCCAGGGCAAGGGGCACCAAACCTCCTGCCACCGCTGCTGCCGAGCCGCCGGAGGATCCCCCCGCACTGCGGCTGAGATCGTGGGGGTTGTGGGTGGGGCCGTAGTGGCTGTTTTCGGTGACGAAGCCGTAGGCGTACTCGTCCATGTTGAGGGTGCCCACCAAGATTGCCCCTGCCTGCTTGAGACGAGCCACCACCGTTGCATCTTGGATGGCCGGGGGATTTTCGCGGTTGATCGCCGAGCCAGCCAGGGTGGTGAGGCCGGCCACGTCAAATAAGTTCTTGACGGCAAAAGGCACCCCTGCCAACGGGCCTACAGGGATCCCTTGAGCCACCTGTCGATCCACCTGCTCCGCTGCTTGCAGAGCCGATTCCTCCAGCACGGCTGTGAAGGCATTGAGCTGGGGATCCCGCCGGCGAATCCGCTCCAGACAGTCGGCCACCACCGCTTGGGCGCTCACGGATCCCTGGCGGACAGCCCTGGCAATAGAGACCGCGTCAGCGCTGCCGAGAAGGTGGGGATCCCCGGTCATGGCTGAGGGTCAAAGGTGGGATCTGGCTCAACTATCGGCGGCAACGGGAACTCCAGCACCTGTTGAGCAATGGGCAAAAAGCGGGCAAAGTTTTCGATCACCCCTGCTCGGTGTTCAGGATGCAGGGGCAGTTGCAGCAGTTGGGCCATTTGATCGACGTAGGTTTCGGGATCCCAGGGCTGCATGGTTTTGGGGTCAGGGAGCCGATTGCAGCAAAAATACCACCACTAGCCTCCAACAACAAGACCGTCGTCGACTAGGGAGCGGACATTTGCACAGTGTTGCCCTGCAGCGACCAGAGACGCTCGTTGGGCAAGACAGGGCGGGTTATCGCCTGCCGTTCCAGCTCATTCAAAGCAACGCGACGGCTATGTGCAGAGCGATTGGAAGCAGCGCTGGCTTGCAGGCGTTTGCGGAACAGACGCAACTGCTGCTGCTCTGCTTCGGGAGAAACATGCTGGGCAAAGAGGGGATGCAAGATTTTCTCCTCCTGATCAAACTGAGCCCGCAATTGCCGATAGAAGTGAAGGGCAGCAGAAGGATCCACCTGCTGCGGGGTGCGCTCTGATTGGTGCAAAAAGCGCGTCAGCTCTGGAATCTGATCCCGCAGATGTTGCTCCAGCCGCTCAGTTTGGGCGCTAAGGTGGGGATCCGCCTGGAGAGCCGACCTGAGCAGGGGGTAGAGAACATGGCGCTCCAGTTGAATGTGGCGGGAGAGGCGCTGTCGCAACCTTTGTACACAGAGGCGTCGCTGCTCCAGATCCAACTCCGGCGCTCGAGACAGGCGAGTCAAAAACTGCAGGATGACGCGGTGCTGTTCAGCACAAAGGGCAACCAGCGTACCGGCAGGGGCTGCTCGCGTCAGCGGGAGGGACTCCTCAGAAGACATGGCAGTTGACAGCAGAGAAGTTTCATCTCAGCTTAACTTTGTCAAGAAATGATGGCCTGCGTAGGGGTACGGAAATGGCCTAGATGTTTTGTATACACCCGGACGGCAATCCCGAGAACGGCTGCCCTGATTTGAACTCCGGCCAGGTATTGCCGCTCCCTAGGCTTGCACAGGCCAGCGGCGTTTCCAAGCAGAAGTGGGCTCCAAAGGGGATCCCTGCTGTTCCTGCTGGCGTTGCAGCCGGATTTGGGATCGCTCCCCTTGCAAGGTGGGATCCCGGTAGGGCACGGCAGCGCGAGTTTTCAGGTGCTCCCACTCCATGGGGGAAAGAGGCGGCAGGTGGTCAGGTTGGGGCGAGGCCACTGTCCCCGGCCAAGGACGACCTACCGGGGGGGTAGAGCCGATGAAAAGCCCTGCTTCCAACAGAGCCGCTCGCACCGCCGCTGCACAGGAATAGGTGGCCAAAATCCCGCTGGGGCGCATCCGTTCGGCCACGGCCCGCAAGAAATCCACCGTCCACAGCTCTGGGCAAACAGAAGGCGAGAAGGGATCCAAAAACACCGCATCTGCCCACCCCAGCGGCACCTGCAACACCGTTTGCCGGGCATCGCCCCACAGCAGCGTTCCGCGCCAGCGCTCCGATTGCCAGGATCCCTGTTCAATCCAGTGTTGCCATTCTTGCCCAAAGCTCCAGGTGGATCCCACCCCCGCCTGCCAAGCCTGGCGAGGCACTTCCGGGGATCGCTCCAGGCCGATTACCTCCACAAGACAATCGGGCCGGATTTGCCAAATGGTTTCTAGGGCAAGGCCGGAGTTGTAGCCCAAGCCAAAGCAAATATCCAAAAGGCGAATGGGCTGGGCGGGATCCCGCTCCAAAGGCAGCCGATCCAGCCGGCAAGGGCGGACAAACTTCTCCAAAGCCTCCTGGGCGGCACCACTGACGTTGTGAAAAGCCTGTCCAAACTCTTCCGAGAAAAAGGTCAGGGATCCATCCCCTGTGGTCAGCACCTGCCACCGAGTCTCCATCGCTTGCTGTTGTCTCTATTTTCAGTCGGGCGATTCTTTGATAGCTTGAGAACGTTGAGATGTGTTTCGCAGCTCACCGGCAGGGCTCTCGACATCCCTGAGCAGGGAGGATATTTCAACAGCTATGTCTCTACTGGATTGGTTTGCGGAGCGGCGCAGACAAACCTCTCTAAACCTGACAGGTAGCAGCCCCTTCGACAAAGAGCGTCAGGTGAGAGAAATTGCCGATGGCCTCTGGCAAAAGTGTCCTGCCTGTGACACCCTGACCTACACCAAGGATCTGCAGCAAAACTGGCAAGTCTGCCCTAGCTGTGGGCATCACCATCGCATTACAGCTCCAGAGCGGCTGGAACAGCTTTTGGATCCCGGATCCTGGCAGCCCCTGGACGAACACCTGGCTCCCACGGATCCCCTACACTTTTTCGACCAAAAGCCCTACTCCGAGCGCTTGGCCACCTACCAGGAGCGCACCCAGCTCAAGGATGCCGTCCTGACAGGGTTGGGAAGCCTGGAAGGGATCCCGGTGGCGATTGGAGTGATGGACTTTCGCTTCATGGGCGGCAGCATGGGCTCGGTGGTGGGAGAGAAGATCGCCCGCCTCACGGAACGGGCCACCTGCGATCACCTGCCCTTGATCCTGTTTTCGGCTTCGGGGGGGGCCCGCATGCAGGAAGGGATCCTCAGCCTGATGCAGATGGCCAAGACCTCAGCCGCCCTACAAAGGCACCGCGACGCCAGACAATTGTTCATCTCCGTGCTCACCCATCCCACCTATGGCGGGGTAACTGCCAGCTTTGCCATGCTGGGAGATTTGATCCTGGCCGAGCCGGGCGCGCAGGTGGGGTTTGCCGGGCCCAACGTAATCGAGCAAACCATCGGCAAGGGCAAGCTGCCAGAAGGCTTCCAAACCGCCGAGTACCTGCTGGCCCAAGGGCTCATCGACGCGATTGTGCCCCGTACTGAGCTGCGCAAGCGGCTGGCCCAGTTGCTCTCTATGCACCGCCCCCGTTTGCATGTGTCCCTTCCCTCCATAGACTCGGAGGCTTTAACCCTGCAACCTATGCTGTAGGTAGATCTGGCTGGAACCTGAGATGGGTGGCCGAGGCCGGATCCCTTCCCTGCGGGGGATGGAGTTCCTGCTAAGCTCTGGGGCGGCTCTTACTTCATGGGTTTACACGGCTTCCCTCTGGCTTGTTGGGAGAGGAGCTGGGGGCGAGAGGGCAGATGTTTTTGGAGGGAGCCGCGCTGTCCCTGGGGATCTTCACAAGATTTCCTGGTGGGCGGTAGCGGATGGTGTTAAGGTGGGGCATGAGGTCTTCACTGGAAACGATGGATTTCAAGCTGCGCATCCGTACTGCTGAGACTCCACAAGGGCAAAAACTGGCGATTGTGCCGCTGGAGGGTCGTTTTGATGCCAAGGCCGCCTCAGAAGTTCGGCAATTGCTCCAGCAGGTTTTAGATTTCGGTTACACCAATATGTTGATCGATATGTCGTCGGTCACTTTTATGGACAGCTCTGGGCTGGGGGTGTTGATCTCTGCTTTGCGCAAGTGCCGTGCTGCTGGGGGCAACATTAGCCTTTGTTGCGTGCCGGAAAATGTGGCCCTCGTCCTCAACCTCACCTCTATGGAAAAGGTATTGACCTGCTTTAGCGACCTGGAGACCGGCATCGCCAACTTTTCCAGCGCTCCCACGGCTCGTTAGGCCGACATTAGGCCTTACTTTTGGGGATCCCCCGATGCTCTTTTCAGCCCATCAGCGAATTCTGGTGATCCCTCTAGCAATTTTCTCAACAATCTTCAGCCATGCCCCAGACCGGCCTCGATACCTTTCAGCTTCTCTACCAGCACCACCGTGGCCCCAGCTTCTGCGAGCGCATGCTGGCAACAGCTCCGGGGCGCTTTAACGAGGCGTTTTGGCACTTCTGGCAGATGCACATCGAGCCCTGCCTGCCTCCTGCACCGCGCTTGTTGGATCTGGGAACCGGGCCGGGGTTTGCTCTGGGTCAGTGGGCGCAACGCTATCCCGGAGGGCACTTCATCGGGGTGGATGTGATGCCCTACATGTTGGAGCGAGCGGCGGCAGATTTGAAGGGGATCCCTGGAATCCAGCTGCTGCAGGCCGACCTGCACGACCCTCACTTGCCGCTTGCGGCCAACAGCATCGATGCAGCTCAGGCAGTGGTGGTGTTGCACGAGATGGTGCAGCCCTTGCGCTTGTTGCAGGAGGTGTTGCGTCTACTCAAGCCGGGGGGGCGATTTTTGCTGGTGGATTGGGTGCGCGCCCCGCTCAGCCTCTACTTCGATGCCGATACAGAGGCCCAACTCTTCCAGCCCGATACCCCTTTGGAAACGCTGCTGGATCAGTTTACCCACTTCTACGAGCACAATCGCTTTAGCGCCGAAGACCTGGTGTGGTTGCTGGAGAGGGTGGGTTTTGCGGTGGTGGCTCAGCAGCTCTACAACCAAAATCGCTTTGTGCGACTTGCAGCCGAAAAGCCTATCTCCTAAATGTCCAACTGCCCATAACGAGATGTTTTGGACTACGGAGTGCAGAATAGACCAATAAACAGAACAGTGTCCAGATCAATTCAGATTACTCTCGCTGTTTTCGTTCATGGCTGCAGGGATCCGATGGTCAGGCTGCGCCTGGGCAAACACCTGCACTTCAGTGCTCATCTTGCGCAGTTGGCGGGCTAACTTGATTGCCTTGTCGCGGGGAAGGGGTGGGCTCACCACCGCCGGCAGACAGCCCAATAGGGGTTTCAGGGCCGTTTTGGGCAGGCGTGCGTAGAACGATAAAGCCGAGAGGATCTCCTCTTCAAAATAGGGGTTGCGATACTCTAGGAGGCGCACCTGATACAGCTCTGGGGGAAGAGGCCGTCCTTGGGTTAAACGAATCAGGGATCCCACCGTTCCCATCACATAGAGTTGATCGCCTTCTTTCAACAGGGTCTTGCCCTCTTTTTGCCAGATCTTGGGAAAAACACAGGGTTTCCCCGGTCGGGAGCGATGCAGCAAGATCACCAGGTCATAGTCCTGGGCCAGTTGGCGCAAGGATAGCCCCAGGTAGTGGCAATCGGCCGAGACCTCCAGCAGTGTCACCAGCAGAGTTTCCCCCTGCCAAGCCAGGGTGCCGTAGACGGATCCCACCAGTGCTGCGGTGGCAAAAGCCCGTGCCCCCAGCCCGGTAGCGCTGTAGCTGATCCCCAGGGTCTGCATGTGGCGCTGCATGCGAGCCGCCAATTCGGGATCGGTAACCCGCAAAATGGTGCGGATCCCCGGCTGCAGGCTGTGGGCCGTCAGGGCCGTCTCCAGGTTGGTGAGATCGTCAGGGGTGGTGCAGATCAGGCAGCGGCTGCCCTGAATGCGAGCCTGTTGCAGCGTGCTTGCCAGGGCGTAATCCCCACGAATCACCACTGCCCCCTCCCGTTCCGCCGCCTCCAAGAGAGGGTTCTCGCTATTGGGATCCACCACCACCACCTCGTAGCCCATCTGCCGCAACAACTGCAGCACCAAATAGCTCAGCCGCCCCAACCCTGCGATCACCACATGATCCTCTTTGGGCATACGGGCAGCCCGACCCAAGCCAAAGCGACTGCTCACCAATTTGTCGGTCACCAAGCCGTAAATCAACCCCACCAGGGCAGCCCCCACCAAGGTCATCATCACCGCCAGCACCTTCACCCCCAGCGGTGTTTCCGGCTGTTGAAAAGCCTCAATATCCCCGTAGCCCCCTGTCAGCACCACGATCGTCAGCAAAAGTCCATCGATGAGGGGTTTGCCGATCATCCTGAAGTTGATCACCCCCAGCACCAGCATGGCCCCCAAGGTGAAGGTGAGGGTGCGCACGATGGGCTTGACCTGTAGGAGTCCCTGCACTCCTCTGCGCAACCAAGACCCAAGGGATCCCCGCCCCAACGACCTGCCTTGCCGTTGTTGTCGCTTATCCTGCACCTGTTCGCTGGCCCAGCGCTGCGCCCGTGAGGAGCCCCGTCGCCCGTTGCGTTCCAGCAGTTGCAGGTAGGCTCTGGGATCGCAAATGACCAAAACGCGATCCCCCTCCAGCAGCTCTGCCTCGTGGTCAAAGTCGTCGAAAACTCGCTGTTTGGAAAAGTTAGAAAGCCCATCCACCGGGTAATGAAACAGCACCCGCGCCCCAAAAGTTTCCTCCAGCTCCGAGAGGGGCATATGCAGCAGGCGGGAGTTGTATCCGATGGTCAGCTCTACCACGTTCCAGAGGGTGGTCTCTCGGTCTGAGACAAAGTAAGCCGGATCTGCCAGCTCTGGCGGAAGCGTGGCCGGCTGGGCTTCCAGCTGGGGCAGCTCAAAGTAGCCAACAAATTCGTCGGAAACAGCCTTAAGGGCAAAAGCCGGGGCAGCCAAAGCCGCCACCGATAGGGAAAAATGCTGCGGCAAAGCCGAGTCGAGATAGCGGGCAAGGCTGTGGTTGAACAGACGGGAGACGACACGCACCTGTGGATTGAGATCTCGAATCAGCAAAGCCAGCTCGAAATTGGCTTGGTCGCTGTCCTCCAGGAGCAGCGCCACCCTAATCCGCTCGATCCCAGCCCGCTGCAACACCCCCGGCTGGCGGGGATCCGCCTGTAGGTATTGCCACTGCTCTTCCAAATGAGGGGGCAGGTCGGGAGCAACTACTACAGCGCGATGTCCAAAAGCTTCTAGGGCTTGGAGAGTGAGCTCCACCAAATCGTTGTAGCCGCAGACCAGGATAGAGACACCTGGATCCCTGCTACTCTCTTGCACCTGTGCATGAGGCGATCTCGAAAGGGAGCTCACCATAGCTCTGTCATCTACCCTGCTCCCTTTATACCCGAAGCCTCTTCAGCTTTCGCGAGTGCTGTCAATACCGCTGACCGCAAAGCCCTGGGTAGAGACCCGTTGCTCAACAAGACCGGCTGCGTTGCTGGCCATCTCAGGCGCTGTCGAGGACAAGGGGAAGCCACCCAGTTTCATCCCAAAGGGTGAGAAGTGAGAACAACTCCCAAGAGCTTGACCTGGTACTTGAGATCTCCTATCATTGCCTCAAGGCAAAGTTCTTGAATAAAAGTCTCAATAAGGTTGGCCCAAGATAAGAGCCAACAGAGTGAGGCTTGCGGGGACTGTCTTTGTCCTTTGGGCTTGGCTTTCCGGTGCTTTCTCAGAGAGAGCCTGGCCGGTGGAGCTGTGTCTCTTGAGATGTTTTTGAACTTAGGAGTTGGGTATGCGCTTATCGCGACGGCAATTTGTCAGTGGAGCCACGCTAGGTTCTGCGGCTCTGGCAGCAGGGTCTCTTCTGCGTCCGGCCCATGGCGCCAATCGGGAAGTGAACCTCTACACCTCGCGACACTACAGCACAGACGAGAAATTGTACGAACTTTTCCAGCAGAAAACGGGCATTACCGTGAATTGGGTGCAGGGCAAAGCCGATGAGATCATCGAGCGCATCCGCAGCGAGGGATCCAACAGCCCCGCCGACATCTTCATGACGGTGGATGTTGCCCGGTTGTGGCGGGCTCAGAACGAGGGCTGGTTTCAACCCATCCAGTCGGAGACGCTCTCCAAAAATATTCCCGAGTCTCTGCGGGATCCAGAGGGGTACTGGTTTGGCCTCACCAAGCGGGCGCGGGTGATCATGTACAACAAAGACAAGGTGGATCCCAAGGAGTTGTCCACCTATGAGGACTTGGCAAACCCCAAATGGCGGGGCAAGGTGCTCACCCGCTCCTCCAGCAACGTCTACAGCCAATCCTTGACGGCCTCGATCATCTTGGCCCACGGGATCCCGGAAACGGAGCAATGGGCCCGAGGCTTGGTGGCCAACTTTGCCCGTCCGCCGGAAGGGGGAGACACGGATCAGATCAAGGCCGTGGCCGCCGGGGTGGGAGACGTGGCTTTGGCCAACACCTACTATTTGCCGCGTTTGATCAAATCCGACAATCCAGAAGAGCGCGCCGTAGCCGAGAAAATCGGCGTCTTCTTCCCCAACCAGCAGGATCGTGGCACCCACGTCAACATCAGCGGGGCCGGCATTCTGAAAACAGCTCCCAACAAAGAAGCGGCCATCCAATTTTTGGAGTTTCTCTCCGGGCCAGAGGCGCAGGCCATTTTTGCCCAGAGCAACAATGAGTACCCGGTACTGCCCGGGGCTGAGATCGACTCGTTGGTGGCCAGCTTTGGCACCTTTAAGGAAGATACGATCAACGCCGCCAGCATTGGCCGCGTCACCCCTGATGCCCTAAAGGTAATGGATCGGGCCGGTTGGAAGTAGATCAGGCCTCCAGGACAGGCCCTGAGTGCAGCCTTTCATTGCTTGACGCCGTGAACGTTAAGCAGCTCGACGGTTCTTGGCCAAGCGTCGATACTCTAGGACGGCGTTGCTTCCGTTCGAGGCCGCTCAGGCGTCCTGTCTTTCTTTTTCAAAAGCTTCTGGAGGTTTGCCAAATGAAACAACTGCGAACAGCAGGCTTGTTCTTGCTCCTGCTTTCTTTAACTTCTTTCTACACCAATAGCCCGGCAAAGGCAATTGAAAACCTTCCCGAAAAGGCTCCTGTTCCAAAGCGGGATCTGCTTTTGAACACAGAAAACAAAGAAGAAGTATTTGACATTATGTCGATCCCCAATTATCCCCACGACAAGCCCGAGGGGTTGGCCATTCTCAACTCAACTACCCTAGCGATAGTTAACGACGACGACTTTGGCATCGTCTCGGAAAAGGGCGCGGTTCAAGAAAAAACTATGCCTTACCTTGGTAACAAGCAAGACGAGAACATCGTTTATTTCGTTAAGCTGCCCAAGAGCTTGTTTTGAGAGAAAACTTGGTTGGGGATCCCTGGAGGATCCCCTTTTCTTCCCCAGGAGTTGCTCAAGAGGTAGCTCCCGCCTGTTGAGATGGACAAAGAGATGAGGTTGAAGTTGTTGAGCAAATCTCTGCCGGGAAGTGGCTTCTTTCCTCTGAACGGCTGGGCGCTTCTGACTCTGACCCTCAGCGGTCTCATTCTCGTTCCTGTCCTTACGGTGTTGCTCAGCCTTTTTGCGGACGAGCGGCAGGTTTGGGAGCACCTGGCCGATACGGTCTTGGGGCTTTATGTGCGCAATAGCCTGGTGATGATGGCAGGGGTGGCGGCGGGGGTCATCCTGGTGGGCAGTGGCACTGCCTGGCTGGTGACCATGTGTCAGTTTTGGGGGCGGGCCTGGCTGGAGTGGATGTTGGTGCTGCCCCTGGCGGCCCCCACCTATGTGTTGGCCTACGCCTACACCGATTTTTTGCAGGTAACCGGCGGTTTCCAGATCTGGCTGCGGCGGGTAACAGGTTGGGGGATCGGCGACTACTGGTTCCCTAACATTCGCTCGTTGTGGGGGGCGATCCTGCTGCTGATCCTCACCCTCTATCCCTATGTTTACCTCTCGGCCCGGCTGGCCTTTCAGGAGCAATCGGTGGCCTGCTTAGAGGTAAGCCGCTCCCTGGGCTACGGGCCTTGGGCCAGCTTTTTCAAGGTGGCTTTGCCGCTGGCCCGACCGGGGATCGTGGCCGGCTGTCTGCTGGCCTTGATGGAAACCCTCAACGATTTCGGCACCGTCAGCTATTTCGGGGTAGATACCTTTACAACCGGCATCTACCGCACCTGGACGGCCCTGGGCAATCCGGTGGCGGCGGCTCAGCTTTCGGCGCTGCTGTTGCTGCTGGTGTTGCTGCTGATAACGATGGAGCAGGTCTCCCGCCGGCGGGCGCGCTACTATCGCCAAGGGTTCAAACCCACCCCAACCCGTTACCGCCTACAAGGGATCCGGGCGGTGGGGGCTTGGCTAGCCTGTGGGATCCCGATTGGGCTGGGCTTCGTCGTGCCGGCCTTGATCCTGCTCCACATGACCCTGCGGCAGGGGGAGTTGGGTCGCCGCTTTTGGAGCTACGCCCAGAACAGCTTTCTGCTATCCACCATCACGGCTATCATTGCTGTTTCCGTGTCGGTGGTGGTGCTTTACGGGCTGCGCATGCAGGGGCTAGGACGGGCGGGATCCCCGTGGGGCCTGCGGCTGGCAGTGCAGTTGTCTTCTCTGGGCTATGCGCTGCCTGGGGTGGTGATTGCAGTGGGGGTTCTGATTCCCCTAGGGTGGTTGGATCAACTGCTGAGCTACCTGCGGCAGGTGGTGCTGCAACAGCCACCTGGCCTGGTGATCAGTGGCACCCTCACGGCTTTGGTGTTCGGCTACCTGGTGCGGTTTTTGGCCGTGGCTTTGGCCACCGTCGAGGCCACGCTGCTGCGCATTCCCCCCAGTTTGGATGAAGCGGCCCGCAGCCTGGGACAGGGATCCCTGGGCACCCTGTGGCAGGTGCATTTGCCCTTGATGAGGGGTGGCCTCTTGGGGGCTATGCTGCTGGTATTTGTGGATGTGATGAAGGAGCTGCCGGCCACGATGGTGCTGCGGCCCTTCAACTTCGACACCTTGGCGGTGCAAACCTACCGCTTGGCAGCCGATGAGCGTCTGGCGGAAGCAGGGGCACCGGCTTTGGCCATTGTCTTAGTGGGGATTTTGCCGGTGGTTCTGCTCAACTCCCAAATGGCGCGGCAACGCAACCTCGGCTCCTCAGGGGATCTCCTTTGATAACCCTACAAGGCCTCCGCTCCGGCCACCACCTCCAGGATCTCCTGGGTAATAGCCGCCTGGCGAGCTTTGTTGTAGGCAAGACCCAGCGTGCGAATGAGCTCGCTGGCATTGTCGCTGGCGTTGTTCATGGCCGTCATGCGAGCTGCCAATTCGCTGGCCGCCGCCTCCTGCAAGGCCCGTAGCAACTGGTTGTTCAGGTACAGCGGCAGCAGTGCATCCAAAATCTGCACGGGATCCTGCTCAAAGATCATGTCCTGAGGTGGGGCCGAGACCGCTGCAATGACTTTGCTGCGCTCGACAGTAAACTCCCCACCCCGCACCAAAAGACGAAAAATTTCATCGTCTTGAGTGGCCAACCGCGACGGATCGAGGGGCAACAGGGATTGTACCACCGGACGGGAGCTGATCAAAGAGACAAAGCGGGTATAGAGCAGCTCTACCTTGTCCACCTTCTCCGACAAGAAGGCCGCCAGGAGCTGATCCCCAATCTGGGCAGCCTCAGCCGCCGTGGGGATCTGCGACAAATTCACGTAGGTCTTGGCGATGGGAGCGGAGCGCCGCTGGAAATACTGCACCGCCTTGCGGCCCACCAGGTAAAGCTGCACCTGCTGCCCTGTCTCCTGCAGCTCGCGAACCCGCTCCTCGGTGCGCTTAATCACGTTGGCGTTGTAGGCTCCGCACAAGCCCCGATCCCCGGCCACCACCAACAGCCCCACCGTCTGGATGGGCCGCTGCTTCAGCAGAGGCAAGTTGACATCCTCCAGTCGCAGCCGCGTCTGCAGTCGATAGAAAACCTGGGCCAGCCGGTCGGCGAAGGGACGGGTGGCCATCACTTGCTCTTGGGCGCGCCGCACCCGAGCTGCTGCCACCAGCCGCATGGCCTCGGTAATTTTGCGGGTGTTTTTCACCGCTTTGATGCGATCGCGGATGCGCTTGAGGTTTGCCATAACCTACTCCCTCTATTTTGGTGGTCGACAGGGATCCGGGCCAGGAGAGATCCGCGTCACCCTAGGCCGCCTTGGCCACGAAGCTCTGCTTGAACTCTGTGATGGCCGTTT
The DNA here is from genome assembly GCF_054058395.1 of Thermostichus sp. OS-CIW-26. Classification (NCBI taxonomy): domain Bacteria; kingdom Bacillati; phylum Cyanobacteriota; class Cyanophyceae; order Thermostichales; family Thermostichaceae; genus Thermostichus; species Thermostichus sp. OS-CIW-26. The sequence continues at coordinate 46,746 of NZ_JBSSAG010000009.1, forward strand.
TCAAGATTTCTTCTGCCTCGTCGGTGAGTTGCTTGGTGGAGAGGACGATCTCGCCATACTTAGGATGGGTGGTGCCCAGGTAAGCCAAGAGGCCCTGCTTGAAGCTGGAGACCTTCTCCACCGGAATGTCATCCAAATAGCCTCGCGTCCCCGCATAGATAATGGCCACCTGCTGATCCAGAGACAGGGGAGAGTATTGCGGCTGTTTCAGCAACTCCTGCAGCCGTTGGCCGCGGGCCAACTGCTTTTGGGTGGCCTCATCCAGGTCAGAGGCAAATTGGGCAAAGGCCTCCAGATCGCGGTATTGCGCCAGTTCCACCTTGATGGAGCCAGCCACCTTTTTCATCGCCTTGGTCTGAGCTGCCGAGCCGACGCGGCTGACGGAAATCCCGACGTTGATGGCCGGGCGGATGCCAGCGTTGAACAGATCCGATTCCAAGAAGATCTGCCCATCGGTGATGGAGATAACATTGGTGGGAATGTAGGCCGACACGTCATTGGCCTGGGTTTCCACGATCGGCAGTGCCGTCATGGATCCCTCTCCCAGTTGGCTGCTCAGCTTGGCGGCTCGCTCCAATAGCCGCGAGTGCAGGTAGAACACATCCCCAGGATAAGCTTCCCGACCGGGTGGACGGCGCAGCAGCAGCGACATTTGCCGATAAGCCACCGCCTGCTTGGAGAGGTCGTCATAGACCACCAGGGTGTGTTTGCCCTGGTACATGAAGTATTCGGCAATGGTGGCACCACAATAGGGGGCCAGCCACTGCAACGGAGCTGGACTATCGGCGCCGGCAGCCACCACAATGCTGTAGTCCATGGCCCCTCGCTCGGTCAGGATGCCCACCACCTGGGCGATGGTGCTCTGCTTCTGACCAATGGCCACGTAAATGCAGATCACATCCTGCCCTTTTTGGTTCAGAATTGTGTCCACAGCAACGGTGGTCTTGCCGGTTTGGCGGTCGCCGATGATCAGTTCCCGCTGCCCCCGCCCGATGGGGATCAGGGCATCGATGGCGGTAATGCCGGTTTGCAGGGGCTCGTACACAGAGCGGCGATCGACAATGCCAGGTGCCGGAGATTCGATCAGGCGAGACTCCGTACACTGGATCGGGCCTTTGCCGTCGAGGGGGTTGCACAGGGGATCCACCACGCGGCCCAAGAGGGCTTCCCCCACCGGGATGCTGGCAATCTTGCCCGTGGATTTGACGGTGGATCCCTCTTGGATATTCCGCCCGGAGCCGATCAGCACGGCACCGATGTTGTCTTCTTCCAGGTTGAGGGCAATACCGGTGGTGCCATCCTCAAATTCCAGCAGCTCGCTGGCCATCACCTTATCCAAACCGTAGATGCGGGCAATGCCATCCCCCACCTGCAGAACTGTCCCCACATTGGAGACCTGCATCTCCTGGTTGTACTGCTCAATCTGCTGTTTGATGATGGTGCTAATCTCGTCTGGGCGAATGGTAGGCATAGCAGTCCTCTCAAGTAATGGGAAGGGATCCTCAAAAACCAACTTAGGCCAACTGCAAGGCCAGCCGGCGCAACTGTCCACGCAAGCTGAGGTCGATCACCTGGGATCCAATCTTGATGACCACCCCTCCCAGCAGCTCCGGATCCTGAGTGGCTTGCAACTCCACACCGCTGGCCTGGGTGAAGTCCATCACCCGCTCGCGAATTGACTGCTGCTGAGCTTCCGTCAAGGGTATCGCCGTCGTCACCTCGGCCAGGACGATGTTCTGGAGCTTCCGTTGCAGATCCAAAAAGCGCCGGCAGACGGCCCCGAGAAACATGATACGGCGGCGGTCGGTCAACAACTTCAGCGCATTGAGCAGCAGAGGGTGGATCTGATCGGCAAATACTTGCTGCAGCAGGTTCTTTTTGGCCTCGGCCTTGATCACCGGGTTGGCGAGAAACTGGCCCAGCTCCGGCGTAGCCCGCAAAACCTCGGCAATAAAGCGCATATCGGCGGCAAAAGTGTCCAGCAATCCCTGGCCTGACCCAAGAGCAATGAGAGCCTCGGCATAGGGATCCACCACCTTCTCAGCCATTGTGCTGCTGATCATACCTTTCTCCTCCTTGAGAGCTAGCGGGCAATCATTTGGATCCCTTTCTCGATCAAGCTGCGGTGAACCTCTTCGTTGAGGTGCTGCGGCAACTCCTGCTCCACCTTGCTCAGGGCTTGGCGAACGATCTGCCGACGCAACTCTTGAAGAATCCGCTCCTGCTCGCTGGACAACTCTTTCTCAGCATTGGCCCGCAGCCGCTCCACTTCCCGCTCCGCCTGCTCCAACAACTCTTGCCGACGGGCTTCGGCGTTGGCTTCCGCCTGCTTGCGGATACGTTCAGCCTCCTGCTGAGCCTGGGCCAGCTTTTGCTGCTCCTCCGCCAGCTTCTCGATGGCTTCCTGTTTGCGCTGCTCCGCCTGCCGCAGTTCTTCTAGGATCCCCTCCCGCCGCTTGGCCAGGGCTTCTCCCACCACTTTGCGACCCAAGATAAACAGCAAGGTGAGAATGATCGCGATGTTGATCAGGTTGCTCTCGAGAATCTTGGCCAAGAGATCCCCCTCTCCTGCCTTGGCTTCTGGGAGTAGCTCCGTGGTCTCGGCCACAGCCAAGATCCAACCGGCCACCCAACTCCACACAGGCATCGCAAGCTCCTCCAAAAGTACTTCCAACCAGCGATCTAACGAGCACTGCCCAACAGTTTCTGGGTAATCTGGGCGGCAATGGCATCCACCTGCTGCTGCAGCTGTTCGAGGGCTGCCTGCTTCTCTTGCTCGACCTGTAGCCGCGCCGCCTCCAGCTTCTGCTGGATCTCTGCCTGCACAGCAGCCAGTTTCTCGGAACGAATGCGAGCAGCTGCAGCCTCTGCCTCAGCGATCACCTGCTGGGCTTGCAAGCGGGCCTGGCTGATCTCAGACTCATACTGTCGGGTCAACGACACCGCCTTGTCCAACCGCTCTTGGGCTTCCGCTTGAGTGGTGCGGATGTAGTCGCTGCGGCTGTCGATAGCCCGCGTAACCGGCTCATAGAAGAGGGAGTTGAGCACTGCCACCAACAGCAAAAACTGAATGGCAATCAGGGGCAGGGTGGCATCCAGATCGAAAAGACCACCTTTTTCAGCCGCTTCAACAGCCAATAGAGTTTGGAAGAGCATGGGTGTTATGACCCCAACAGAAACTTAGGTCTACCGTCAGGCCGGGTTGGGGGGCGGATATGGCTCACCTCGGCCATCGCTGCGGCCCGCCCCCGTAGGACACTAGGCGAAGGGGTTGGCAAACAAGAGCACCAAAGCCACCACCAAGCCGTAGATGGTCAGAGCTTCCATGAAGGCCAGGCTAACCAGCAGGTTGCCGCGGATCTTGTCTTCCGCCTCAGGTTGGCGGGCCACCCCTTCCATCGCAGCAGCAGCGGCGTTCCCCTGTCCGATCCCAGGACCCAGGGATCCCAGACCAATGGCCAGAGCAGCAGCCAGAACAGAAGCAGCAGAGGTTAACGGATCCATAGTGAGATGCTCCTTGGTGATTGACACAACAACAACGTCTCTTGAGCTTCAGAGGTGATCGGGTCTGATACACTACAGCCTCAAATCACTCCCTTGTCGGCGGCTTTCAGAACCAATCTGTCAGCCCCAACAAACCTTACCAAAAGAAGGGATCCCTTGCGCTGGCCCACTTGAGATGATCCTCCGTGAAAAGGCCAAGGTGATCGGCCAAACAGCGGGATCAATCGTGGTGATCCCCTCCTCCATGACCTTCCAGCGCCTCTCCAATGTAAGCTGCCGAGAGGGTTGAGAAGATCAAAGCCTGAATTGCCCCCGTAAACAGGAACAGAACCATCACCGGCACGGGGATAAACAAGGGCACCAGCAACACCAACACCGCTATCACCAGCTCTTCGGCCAGGATGTTGCCGAACAGACGGAAACTCAGGGAGAGGGGCTTGGTGAAATCTTCCAAAACATTGATGGGCAGCAGAATCGGGGTAGGCTCAATGTATTTTTTGAAGTAAGACAGCCCCCGCTTGCTGATGCCGGCTACGAAATACATGATGCTGGTAAGCAGCGCCAAGCCAGCAGTGGTGTTGATGTCGTTGGTGGGAGAGGCCAGCTCCCCTTCCGGCAGAGGAATCAGCTTCCACGGGAAGAGGTTGCCCATCCAGTTGGAGACAAAGATAAACAGGAACAAGGTGCCGACATAGGGTACCCAGGGCCGGAAGTTTTTCTCGCCAATCTGGGCACGGGCAATGCTCTGCACAAATTCCAGGGCATACTCGACAAAGTTTTGCAGACCAGCCGGCTCCCGCTGCAGTTGACGGGTGCCCAAGATAACCACCGTCAAGATCAGGGCAATGGCGATCCAGCTGGCGATCAAAACCTGCCCGTGAACCGTGAATTTGCCCAGGTGCCAGTAAAGGTGATGGCCGACCTCGAGTTCTGCCAAAAGAGGAGGAGAGGAGAAGGACAGGTTCATGGGCATCACACAGAAGAAGATGAACGGGTCAAGGTCTGGACAAGATGAATGAGCAGGGTGACCTTGTAGGTCATGAACCCCAGGAAAATGGGCAATATCTGTAAAGACTTCACCTGAGTGGCTAAAACGATCAGCCCGACAAACAGAGCCAAACGCGTCACCCCCAAACGGTTGCGGCTTTTGCCCAGCTCCGCTACGCCGCGGCCCAGCATGCGCAGATAAACCACGCCAACAACCGCCCCCAGCAAGTAGTTGGCAGCTACCCTCAGAGAGTAAACCAGGGCCACTCCCACGGCAATGGCCAGACTTACCCCCAAGGTAACCAGCACCAGCCACAGCTGCAGCGCTTCATAGCTCCCGCTGCCAGCAACTGCTGCCCCCCTAGCTCCACCCTTCACCTTCCTCGCCAAATCGGGCTTCCCCAGGGCAAGGGGTGGCTCTGACGCAACTGGATCCCCTGTCTCTTCCTCCCGCTTCGGAGAAGGAGGTGCATTCTCCAAGGGAGGCAGTGGTCTGGGCTTCCACTGGGTCGCCTTCCAACGGGTAGAACTGTGAGAGAGGAGTCTGGAAGAACGGGCCATGGTTTCGAGGTCATGCCTCTCAAGGTTTGACCTTAACCCAAGATAACACGATTAAGTAACAATACTTAATGAGATTAAGTTGGGCCAAGGTCTGAAGGAGACTCCGCTGGTCGCTCAGACAGGCAGCTGGCCTTCCGAACGACAGGGATACTGATACATTTACGCTGAACACTGCTGAACATCACTGTTCAACTATGCAGCGATAGCATTCTGTTTGTTTCCAACCAGAATGGCGGTATCCCGCAAAGCTTTGAGTAGAATACCCAAAGCGCAGTTTCCGTGTCGTCTTACTACCAATTTTCTGCTTTGCTTTGGCTACCATGTTGGCAGACTCGAAAGTAAACAGAAAGATCAACTGGTAGTAATCTGTACTGAACATATTATACACTATTTTCAGTATAGTTGAGCTTATTATTGACTAGAGTCATGCTCCTCTGAGGAGCTAGCTAAGAATCTACCACTTTCGGGGATCGGTAGCGGCAAAATGGAAAACTTTCTGAAAGCTGTCTGGTGTAAAGTTTTGCTGGGGATGGTCAGCAGGCGTTAACATTCCGTAACTCTCTGTGTCCCGTCCTGGATCCCCCAGGTTTCATATACTAAGGGGCAGGAGTGGCAGAGGGTGAGGATGACTCCCCAGAGTTGGCTGGTGGATGCAATCTGGCTGGACTACCGCTTGGCAGTGGCGCTGACGGTGGTGATGCCATTGCTGCTGCTGATTTGGGCTTTTGCGGTGGGGTTGCGGCCCTTGATTCAGCTATTGATCGTTTATTGGCGGGTATCGAGCCTCTTGGCGGTGACGGTGTACCTGATGATTGGGGGCCTGCCCGTCAGCTTTCTCAGTGGAGCAATGGCGCGGCTGTTGATCTTGGTTTGTCTTTGGTTTTGGCGGGACTGGAGTGCTGCTCTCGAGCAGTCGAGAACCTGGGCGGCGCGAGCCTTTTTGCTCTGGCGGTGGGGCCTGACTGGTTATATGGGGGCCGGGATCCTCTTTTCGGGGGCCTTTGTGCCCTGTGCTTTCCGCACTTCTCTGCCAGAGGAGTGCCGGGCTTGGTTTGGGCCACCGCTGGGGTTTCGGGAGATCTTCCATCCCAATGTATCGCCGGAGCTGCTGGGGAGCGTGGGGGCCTGGGGGCTGGTGGCCTACCTGCTCTACAGCCTCTACTTTGTCTGGCGGCTGCGACCCGGAACTGATAAGGGGGAACTGGAAGCATGAGGGCCCTGCCTTGGCCCTTGGCCTTGGAGCGCTATAGCCAAGACCACCCGCAAGAGGTGCTACGGGTGGAGGTGGAAAGCGAGGGAGAAATGGACTTGGTTCTTATCTACCGAGGCTACAGCAGCTCTTTGAGGCGAGCTACCCCCAGCGACCCCGAAGCGGCGGTGATCCCTCCCCAGGCCCGCTTTTTGCAGTTGGAGCGCTTGGCTGCCCCCTATCACCCCGATCGCTCACGGGTTCTGGCTGTCTATCGCAACTGGGGAGAGCTAACAGCATGGCTGGCCCAAGAAGGGATCCCAGTGACGGAGTAAGGGATCCCTGGCACCTACCGCCCCACAGGGCTGGGTTGCCGCTGGAGAATGGTATATTCTGCCGGCTGCAAAAGCGAGCGTCCTGTCATTTCGGGGGGCTGAGGCAGGCCCAAGATCTCCAGCAGGGTGGGGGCCACGTCGGCCAAAGTGCCGTTGGAGCGGAACTTGACATCGCCGCCACAGCCGGGGATTTTGCGCCTTTCCCCCTCCACCAGAATGCAGGGAACGGGGTTGGTGGTGTGGGCCGTCCAGGGGTTGCCGTTCTCATCCCACATCAGCTCTGCATTGCCATGATCCGCCAGGATCAAAGTGGTGCCTCCCGCATCTACCACTGCCGCCAGCAGCCGGCCCAAACAGCGATCCACCGTTTCCAGGGCGCGGATGGTGGCTTCGTAGTTGCCAGTGTGGCCCACCATGTCGGGATTGGCATAGTTGAGCACCACCAGGCTGTATTCGCGGCGGGCGATGGCCTCTATCGCTTTGTCGGTCACTTCCACTGCCGACATCTCTGGCACCTGGTCGTAGGTGGTCACCAGCGGGCTTTGCACCAGGATGCGATCTTCGCCGGGGAAGGGCTGCTCAATGCCGCCGTTGAAGAAGTAGGTGACATGGGCGTATTTTTCCGTCTCAGCAATGCGCAATTGCTTGAGGCCGGCCTCGCTCACCACTTGGCCCAGCAGGTGATCCAGGTTCTGCGGCTTGAAAAGCACCTGCACCGGCAGCTCCGCCTCGTACTGAGTCATGGTGATGAAGGTGAGATCCGGCAGCAAGGGGCGCTGAAAGCCTGAGAAATCTGGGCAGACAAAGGCTTGGGTAAGTTGGCGGGCGCGATCTGGGCGGAAGTTGAAGAAAAGCACTGCATCTCCCGGCTGCACAGCCCCCGGAGCCAGGCGGGTGGGCGGGATGAACTCATCTGTGAGATCCTGGGCATAGAAAGCTTCCATCACCTCCGCGGCGCTTTGTCCACGGCCAGGGCCGTCTTGGGTCATGATCTCGTAGGCCTTTTGGGTGCGCTCCCAACGGCGATCCCGATCCATGGCGTAGTAGCGTCCGCTCAGGGTGGCGATGACGCCATTGCCCAGCCATTGCAGCTCTTTTTCCAGGGCGGCCAGAACCCTGGCACCATCGCGGGGCAAGGTGTCGCGGCCATCGGTGATGGCGTGGACATAGGCCGGAATCTCAGCCTGGGCCGCCAGCTTGAGCAACCCATAGAGATGGTCGATGTGGGAGTGAACCCCCCCCTCGGAGCAAAGGCCAACGAAGTGAAAACGGCCCCCTCGCTCTCTGAGCTGGCGACAAACTTGCATCAACAAGGGATCCTGGAAAAGGGATCCTGTCTCTATCGCGTCGCTGATGCGCACCAATTCCTGCGGCACCACCCGCCCTGCCCCCAAGGTCAGGTGCCCGACTTCAGAGTTGCCCATCTGTCCTGCCGGCAGGCCCACGGCCCGACCCGAAGCTTGCAGCAGGGTGTGGGGATAGGCAGCCCAAAGGCTATCCAGGACAGGGGTTTCCGCAGCCAGCACCGCGTTGCCATCGAGAGCATCCCGATAACCCCAGCCATCCAGGATCACCAAAACCACAGGTGCTACCGATTGCGAATCCATGAAATGGCCTCTCGTTTTATTTAAGACATAATACCAGCCCAGGCAACACGATACCGGATCTTACATTTGCACTCAAGATTTCAATATTATCAATCTTCTTTTGAGAGGATAAGGAAGTGCCTGCACAGGCAGGATGGAGTCTTTAGAGCCAACTCCTATGGACAACTGTGCTGCGGTCAAGAGTATTTCTGCGGATGAAATTGCAGATGGGATCCTCAGGGGCTGGGCTGCAACCGTTTGCGCAGAGACTCCGAGCGCCGCTTGGCAATGGCATTTCGGGGATCCAACTTCAGGGCAGTTTCGTAAGCTTCCAGGCTTGGGCCATAGAGATTTTTCTTCTCATAGGCATGGGCCAGATTGTTCCAAGCAGTTACATAACCGGGATCCGCAGCCACGGCATCCTTGTAGTAACGGATGGCCAAGTCGTACTGCCCCTGGCTGAAGTAGGCAAAACCGAGGGCGTTGCAGACGGGGGGAATGTTCTCCCCGGCCACTTCTAGGGCTTTTTTAAGCTGGGCAACCGCCTGGTCGTAGAGGCCTTTTTGCAAATAGACGCTGCCCAACTCGTAGTGCTCCTGCGGGGATCCCTTGCCTTTGCTCAGGCGGGGCTGCAGCTCACGGATGACCTTTTCCTGGGCCCGTACCCGCAGCACCTCCCGCAGGACAAAGAAGCCCGCCACGCCGAGGATACTGGCCAGAGCCACCAAATACAGGAGGGGAACGTTAACGCCCATTTTGCTTGATCCACTTGCCTGTGACTGGCCTCGCTGGCGTCACGCCTGCAGGTGAGCCTCGATAAACCAAAGATCTTTGTCAATCTGGCGCGAGATCTCGGTGAACAGGTCTGCTGTGTCGGCATCCCCCAGTTCGGTGGTGCGGTCAATGTTGCGGCGGACGGAAGCTGCATATTGAGCGTAACGGGCTGCCAAAGCCTGCAGGTGATCCCGGCCCTCTTCAGCGGCCAGATCGTACTCCGGCAAGGTGGAGGTTTGGGCAACGATGCGAGCCGTGCCGCGGGCGATGCCCCCCAGCGCCGTAACCCGTTCCGCCAGCATGTCCACGTAGTTTTCCAGGGTGCTGGCAAAAGTGTCGAACATCTCGTGCAAGGCGATGAAGTGCATGCCTTTAACGTTCCAGTGGGCCTGTTTCACCTGCGTCTTCAGATCCAACGTGTCTGCCAAGGACTGGTTGAGCAGCTCCACCAGTTGCGCGCGAGCCTCTGCCGGCAAGTCGATCCGGGTGGGGTAGAGACGGGTTTTCTCGGCGGTAACCATGCCTAATCTCCTAATTGTGTTTCCATTATCGGGGATCCGCTTCGGCTTCCCAACTGAGCCCATGGTAACACAAACTCAGAATGAGTATGAGTTAGGAGGAGTCTATAGAGTTACTTGCCGATGCAGAAGCGGCTGAAGATCTGATCCAGCACTGATTCCGAGATCTCCTCGCCAGTGATCTGGCCAAGGGCATGCAGGGCGCCCCGTAGGTCGATGCTCCAAAAGTCCAGGGGGAGCTGAGCTTGGATGGCCTGCCCCACCTGTTCCAGGCTGGCTTGGGCTTGTCGGAGGGCAGCAGCCTGCCGCTGGTTCAGGCTTATCTCCAGATTGGGCTGGGGACGTCCCTGGGTGACAAGCTGCTCCAGGGCTTCTTCCAGCTCCGGGATCCCTTTCCCTTGGGCGGCAACGGCGGGGACGCGGTGGGCAATCTCGGGGGGGAGAGGGATCCCCTCTGGCGGGGCGAGGTCGGTTTTGTTGATCACCAGGATGAGGGGGCGATGGCGGATCGACTCGTAGATGGCGGCGTCGGCAGCCGTCCAGCCCGCTTGGGCGTCGATGACCAGCACCAGCACATCGGCAGCCTGGGCTAGGCGTTGGGAGCGCTCCACCCCCAGCCGTTCCACCGGATCTTCGGTGGCGCGGATGCCGGCAGTGTCCAGCAGTTGAACGGGGATCCCTTTCACCACCAGGTGGGATTCCACCACGTCGCGGGTGGTGCCGGGCAGATCGGTGACGATGGCCCGATCCTGTCCTGACCAGGCATTGAGCAAGCTGGACTTGCCCACATTGGGCCTCCCGACGATGGCCACCTTCACCCCGGTGCGCAGCAGTTGTCCCCGTTCTGCCGTGGCCAGCAGGGCTTGCATCTGGGCTTGAATAGCTTGGAGCCGGGCCTGCCAAGCGGCAACATCCAAGGGGGGCAGATCCTCTTCAAAGTCGAGGCGAGCCTCAATTTCTGCCAACAAACCCAGCAGCTCCTGGCGCAGGGCGCGAATGGATCCCCCTAACTTACCCTGCAAGCCTGCTAGGGCCATCCGGGCCGCCTGAGGGGAGCGGGCCGCCACCAGATCGGCCACACTCTCGGCCTGGGTGAGGTCAATGCGGCCATTCAGAAAAGCGCGCAGGCTAAACTCCCCCGGCTGAGCCAGCCGCGCCCCCTGCCGCAGGCATTGTTGCAACGTGGCCTGAACCACCATGATGCCACCGTGGCAATGCAGCTCTGCCACATCTTCGCGGGTGTAAGAACGGGGGGCCTGCATCCAAACAGCCAGCGCTTCGTCTAGGATTTGGCCTTTCTCGTCGCGGATCCAGCCGTAGAGGAGCCGATGGCTCTCCCAGACTGCGTTGCGGCGGGCAGGGGTGAAGATGGCTTGGACAATGGGAAGGGCTCGTGACCCGGAAAGGCGCACAATCCCCACACTGCCCTGTTCAGGCACCACCGCAGTGGCAATGGCAGCGATCGTATCGGCCAGGGGCGCAGTCGGATCCATCCTAAACAAAGCCCTGAGGGAGTTCGAGCAGCCGTTGGATTACAGCTCGGCATCCACTGGATTACAAATCGACATTCAAGTTAAAAAGCCACGCCCTCAGGCTGAGGGCAAGGTAGCCTGACAGTGGAAACAACGCTCTTCCCGGATTCTCTATGAAGCCGCTACGGACGTTCAAGGTCACTCCCTACCTGCCTACTCCGCTGGAAAGTCTGCGCTTGTTGGCTTACAACCTGCATTTTAGTTGGAACGTGGAAACCCGCAGCCTATTCCGGCGCATGGATCCCGATCTGTGGGATGCCTGTGCCCACAACCCGGTGGCTCTTCTGGGTCGGATCCGGCAGGAACGGCTGGATGAATTGGCGGAGGATCCCGGCTTTTTGGCCCAGTTGGAACGGGCCAGCCAACAACTGCAGAGCTATCTGCAGGAAGACACTTGGTACCGCAAGTATCGTTCGGCCCAAGCGGTGGAAGGGGAGTGCTACGCTTATTTTTCGGCCGAGTTTGGCTTGGCCGATTGTCTGCCCATTTACTCAGGGGGCTTGGGGGTGTTGGCCGGGGATCACCTCAAGGCGGCCAGCGACCTGGGCTTGCCCCTGGTGGGTGTGGGCTTGCTCTACCAAAAGGGGTATTTCCGCCAGTACCTCAACCCCGACGGCTGGCAGCAGGAACGCTACCCAGTTAACGATTTCTTTAACATGCCCCTGGAGCTGCAGAGAGATGCGGAGGGCCGCGAAATTCGCATTGAGGTGGATTATCCCAACCGCAAGGTGTTCGCCCGCATTTGGAAGGTGACGGTGGGGAGGGTGCCCCTCTATCTTCTGGACACCAACATCGAGCCCAACAGCCAGTACGACCAAGACATCACCGATGAGCTGTACGGTGGCGACCAAGATCTGCGCATCCACCAGGAGATCATGCTGGGGATCGGCGGCGTGCGGGCTTTGCGCGCCCTTGGCATCCATCCCACCGTCTACCACATGAACGAAGGGCACTCGGCCTTTTTGGCAGTAGAGCGGATTCGCCTGTTGATGGTGGAGCAGGGGCTGAGCTTTGAAGAGGCCTGGCAGGTGGCCAAGTCCAGCCAGATGTTTACCACCCACACGCCGGTGCCCGCCGGGATCGACCTATTCCCGCCCGACAAGATCGATTACTACCTCGGCTTCTACTACAGCCAGATGGGCCTGAGCCGGGAGCGCTTTTTGGCTTTGGGACGGGAAAATACTGGCGACTTCCAATCTCCCTTCAGCATGGCAGTGCTGGCCATCAACATGGCCTCTTTTGTGAACGGTGTGAGCAAGCTGCATGGGGCGGTTTCCCGCAAGATGTTCAGCCGGCTGTGGCCTGGGATCCCGCTGGAAGAAGTGCCGATTACTTCCATCACCAACGGGGTACATGTCCGCACCTGGGTGGGGGAGGAGAACCAAGCCCTCTACGACCGCTACCTGGGGCCGGATTGGGCAGAGGCTCCTCCTTCGGATCCCCTCTGGCAAAAGGTGGATCGGATTCCGGATGGGGAATTGTGGCGGGCCCACGAGCGCAGCCGCTCCCGCCTGATTAACTTTACCCGCGAGCGCTTGATGGAACAGCTCCAGAAACGGGCTGCCTCAGCGGCTGAGATCCAACGGGCCTCTGAGGCCCTCAACCCGGAGGTGCTTACCATTGGGTTTGCCCGCCGCTTTGCCACCTACAAGCGGGCCACCCTTTTGTTCCACAACCTGGAACGGCTCAAGGCCTTGCTCAACCATCCTCAGTACCCGATGCAGTTTATCTTTGCCGGCAAGGCCCACCCCCGCGACATACCCGGCAAAGAGCTGATCCGCCAGATCGTGCAGGTGTCGCGGCAGCCGGAGTTTCGCCAGCGCTTGGTTTTCATTGAGGACTACGACATGTATGTCACCAGCTTGATGGTGGCCGGGGTGGATGTGTGGCTGAACAACCCCTTGCGCCCCCGGGAGGCCAGCGGCACCAGTGGCATGAAGGCGGCAGCCAACGGTGGACAGAACCTCAGTATTTTGGACGGCTGGTGGGACGAGGCTGACTATTACCAGACCGGCTGGCCCATTGGCCGCGGTGAGGAGTATGAGGATCGCGCCTATCAAGATGAGGTGGAGTCGAATGCCCTCTACGACCTGCTGGAACAAGAGGTTGCCCCTCTCTTCTACCAGCGCGGCAGCGATGGCCTACCCCATCAGTGGATCCAGCGCATGAAGCAGGCGATTCGCCTCAATTGCCCCCAGTTCAGCACGCAGCGCATGGTGTTGGAGTACGTCCAGCGAGCCTACATTCCTCTCAGCAACTACTTCGACCGCATGCGCCGTGACCACTTCGAGTCGGCCCGCCAGTTCGTTCGTTGGCAAAACCACCTGCAGGAGCATTGGTACAACATCCAGGTTCTCAACGTCCAGATCGAAACCCCGAAGAAAGCTGCCGCTGCCGGCCTTGCCTTGGCACAGGATGACCAAGTGGTGATGGCCAGGGATCCCCTCACCGTGACGGTGGAAGTGCGGCTGGGATCCCTGCAACCTCAGGATGTGATTGTGCAAGCTTATCAGGGGCCGGTCAAGGATGATGGCCAGATTCAGAAAGGACAGGCAATCTCCCTGCGCTATGTGGAGATGCTGGAGGATCGGGCCATCTTTTCCGGCCAGATTTGCTATGAGGCCAGCGGCTTGCAAGGGTTAGCCATCCGCTTGCTGCCCTTTCACCCCGATATGCACGATCCCTATGAGCTGCGGTTGATGCTCTGGGCGTGACATACTCCCATCACTGACCCTACGGGTACAGTGTGGGCTTCTCGCTTCATCGGGGAGCCTACGCAAGAACCCTCTGCGAGCAGACACGGGATGTCCCACCGCGTAGCTGCACCAGATTCCGGCAAAGCCGTTTTGTGCAACTACTCTCATCATACACCATGTGGGGGTATCTGTATCCCGACACTGACGCTACGGGTACAGTGCGGGGCTTAGCTACCCCCACACCCCCACAAGCTAAAGGGTTGGGAGGAGCACGGGGATCCCCTTTCTACTCTTGATCCAAGTGAGCTACGGGAGCTTTTTGGGCTTGAGCTGTTCGGCGTTTTTCGCTGCCAAATCGGGCAGAATCAGAGAGAAGCTCGCGAGCAGATTAAAAAAACAGGATACGCTCGTAACAGCGGTGCAGAGCAGTATGTTCAGAGCCCACGACTCTGCCGGTTTGCGCCTTTTGATTGCGGTTGCCCTGTTGCTGGGGAGCATGGCCAGCTGGCGGCAGGATCGTCTTTTGGCAGTGATGGGCCTGGTGGGTGCAGCCGCCATCTCTGCCTTTACCCGTCCGGCCATCTTGGCCTACAACCGTGGTCGAGAACGGTGGCTGAACCGGGATTTGCTGGGGGCTATTGAACAGCTCAGCTTGGCTCTGCAACGGGATCCCTGCCTGGCCAACGCCTACATTTTGCGGGGAGAAGCCTACTTTGCCCTCGGCCAAGTTCCCCAGGCCCTGGAGGATTTCGGCCAGGCGATCCGGTTAGCCCCGCGGCGACCAGAACCCTATTTTTATCGCGGGCTGATTCGTCAATCTCAGGGGGATCTCCAGGGAGCAACGGCGGAGTTTGCTGAGCTGGTGCGCCTACACCCCAATGTCCCCCACCACCTCAGCTTGGCCAACCTGCTCATGCAACAGGGATCCCTGCCTTTGGCCCTAGCTCATCTGGATGAAGCCATTCGCTTGGATCCCACCTCAGCGCTTGCCCATTCCCAGCGGGCCCGTTTACACAGCTACCTGGGCACCTGGGAGGCGGCTTTGGCCGATTGGTCGCAGGCTATTGACTGGGATCCCAGCCCAGCCCACTACTACCAGCGGGGGGTGACCTACGCCTGTGGTGATTACTTTGACGAGGCCATTGCCGACCTCAGCCGCAGCTTAGAAAGAGAACCCCAGCAGCCCAACGTTCTCTACATCAGGGGCAACCTTCTCTATGCGCTGGGGGAGATCAAAGCTGCTTTGGACGACTACGAGCGGGCCTTTCGCCTGGAAGCGGATATGAACCGGATTGACCTCTCCGACGAGTATGGCTTGTACGGACGAGGCCTGGCCTACTGGAATATGGGAGATAAAGCAACAGCTTTTTCGGATTTGCAGGCAGCTTTGCAGGTCAGCCGCCGACATCACAACCTGGCCTTGGAGCAGCGGGTACGCCGGTCTCTGCTGCAACTGAGCGATCCCGACTGGGATCCTGCGCAATCTGCCTAGCGGGATTTGATTGATTGATTTGCAGGTGCCTCCCCTGACGCTGCGACTCCACGACGCTGCCGCTGAGGCCCAGATCCTGAATCGCCTGCAGCGGCTGACAGAGTTTTCTGTTCCTGAAGCAGCGGGGGGCTGAGGCCAAAGCAGTAGCCGACATTGCGCACTGTGTGGATCAAGCTGGGCTGGCGCGGATCCCGTTCCAGCTTTTTGCGCAACGAGAGGATATGGGTATCGACGGTGCGAGGGTTATCGGTGGAATCCGGCCATGCTCGCTCTAGTAGCTCTAGACGAGAGACGGGATCCCCGTCCGCCTGCACCAGCACCATCAGCAGGCTAAACTCCTGGGGCGTGAGGTCGATCCCTTCCCCAGCCAAGGCGACGCGCCGTTGCACCAGGTCAATTTTGAGATCCCCGTACTGCAGAAAGGTAGGGGGGATATGACGCTGTCGCCGCCGAGCCAAGGCTAGAAGGTGGGCATCCAGCAGTTGCATACTGAAGGGCTTGGTGAGGTAATCGTCCGCTCCTGCTTCTAGGCCGGCGATAATGTCCGCTTCGGATCCCCGGTGGGAGAGTAGCAAAATCAGCAGATCGTACTGGCGATGGGCCCACTGGCACAGTTGCAGCCCGCCGCGGTTGGACAGCTCCGCATCCAAAATCAGCAGGTGAATGGGCTGGTGTTGCAGCAGAGTCTTTGCTTGGCGAAGGGTCTCTGCTTCCCAAACTTGGTGTCCGGCCTGTTGCAAATGCCAACACAGCAAGCTGCGCAGATGAGGGTTGCCTTCTGCCAGCAAGATGTGCAAGGGTTGCATGGCTGTTCGGTTGGGATCCCGCCCACATCATAGTGCTCCGCACCGCTACCGCGACAGTGCTATGCCTCCGGCACCCTACCGGGAACCGCACCGCTGACGCGACAGTGCTATGCCTCCGGCACCCTACCGGGAACCGCACCGCTGTCGTTGTAGATAGCGAGTCACCTTGGACTCCGTCCCGCTAGCGCGAACGGGCAATGCTGTTCGCCTAAGGACTCCGTCCCGCTAACGCGATTGGCAGCGCACGGCGTTGTAGACTGACAATCTCTACCAAGACCAAGGTGCTCCGCACTGCTGACGCGATGGCCGATTCTCTCCCCCCCATTTCCGAGCGCAAACAGGATCACCTGGACATTGTTCTGCAGCAGGATGTGGCTGCCAAAGGGATCCGCACCGGGTTTGAGCGGTTTTTCTTTGAGCATGTGGCGCTGCCGGAGCTGCTGTTGTCGGAGATCGACCTGAGCTGCGAGTTCTTGGGAAAACGCCTACAGGCACCCCTGCTCATCAGCAGCATGACGGGGGGAACAGAGGCTGCCCATGAGCTAAACCGACAACTGGCCGCCGCTGCCCAACAGTTGGGTATTGCCATGGGGGTGGGATCCCAGCGGGCAGCCTTGGAACATCCAGAGCTAGCCCGGACTTACCAGGTGCGCCAAGTGGCCCCGAATATTCTGCTGCTGGCCAACCTGGGTGCCGTTCAGCTCAACTACGGCTATGGGTTGGAGCAGGCGCGACGGGCGGTGGAGATGATCGAGGCGGATGCGCTGATTCTGCACCTCAATCCTCTCCAGGAGGCGGTTCAACCCCAAGGGGATCCCGACTGGCGTGGATTGTATGGCCGCATCGAACGGTTGGTGGCGCAGTTGCCGGTGCCGGTGGTGGTGAAGGAAGTGGGCAATGGCCTCAGTGCTAAGGTAGCCCAGCGGCTGGCCGAATGCGGTGTGGCGGCCCTGGATGTGGCGGGGGCGGGCGGCACCAGTTGGAGCGAGGTGGAGGCCCATCGCCAAACAGATGCTCTCAAAAAACGCATTGCCCACAGCTTCAGGGACTGGGGGATCCCAACGGCTTTGTCCCTGCTGGAAATTCGTCGCCTGCTGCCGGACTTACCCCTGGTGGCCAGCGGCGGCATCCGCAATGGCATCGACGCGGCCAAAGCTATCCGTCTGGGAGCCGATGTGGTGGGTATGGCCGCCCCCGCTTTACACGCCGTCTCCCAAGGACAGATGCAGGCAGTGGTGGACACCTTTCGCGCCGTGATCGAGGAGCTGCGCATTGTTGCCTTTTGCACTGGATCGGCCAACTTGGCTCGGCTGCGACAAGCTACCCTGCGGCGGCAGGATACTTGGGATCCCTTGCCCTAAACTCCAAGCACTTGCCACAAAGTAAACTACCCGACTCCGACCGCTAAAGCGGTACGGAGCGGGCTTTCAGTAGCCCTGAGCCTGCTCTGCTCTACCAGAGAACAAAACAGGCCCGAACCTCTAGGCTGGTTTACGACAGCCCCCAAAAGCGCAATCACATTCGCACCATTCAAATCCGCATCCCCTTCCCATCCACAGTGTCCACACTTGAACGACTTGCCACTGCGGTAGGACTTACCCTGCTCAGGGTGGATGTGTAAGCACCGGTGACAGGTCTGCGACGTGTAGGCAGGCGGCACAAGAATCAGAGAAACCCCTGCAGCCCTCGCCTTGTATTCCAGAAACTGACGTAGTTGGTAGAACGCCCAACTGTTGGTCCTACGCCGCTCGGCTTTGCTGCGTGGCTGTTGATTGACCCTTTCCCGGATCCCTGTCAGGTCTTCCAGAGCAATAGCGCTGTTGGTAGCTTTTGCCCTAGAGACAATAGCTTTGGAGATGCGATGATTGACCCACGTTTGAAAGCGTCTCTCCTTGCCAGACAGCCGTTGCAGCAGTTGACGGCATCTGCGCCGCGAACTGCGTGTGCCCTTACTGGCTTTACGTTGGAGTGCCGCCCTCAGCTTGGAGTAGTGGTCGCGGACTCTGTTCAACTGCTGTCCATTCCAATTGTCCCCCTCTGACGTATGGGCGATATCCGTCCTGCCCAAGTCCACCCCGATCACCTTGTCGGTATCTTGTTGCTTGGGCGGGTTTTTCTCTACGCAAATCTGGATGTCGTAGGAGCCATCCTTCCGCTGGACTAGGGTGGCCGATTTGGGGTTAGAGCCAGCCAGCATTCCCCTCTGGTAGTTGCCAATGGCTAGCTCAAAGCGTTCTCTTCCATCAACCGTGGTCAGCGACACCGTCCAGTCTTTCTCGCGGAATGAAAAGATACGTGCGTCGTAGGTAACGAACCTACGCTTGAACTCTTTAACCGGACGGTTGCGCTGTCTCGCCACTTTGCGAGCGCCTGCCACCCGTCTGCACACCTGTTGAGCCAAGTTACTGGACAAGCCGAACCGAGCTCGAATCTCGTAGTAGCAAAGGGATTGCAGTTTGACCGCGTTGACGATCTTCTCCGGCGTGTTCTGGTTGACCCAGTTCAATGCCTGCACAAAGACATCCATCGTCGCGTCCAATTTGGCGGCTTGTGACGGGAACGCCTTGAGCTTACAGGATATGGTCAGGACTTGGCTCATAAGTTCATTGTACTTCATCAAAGCGCATTCCTTCCGGCACTGACCCTACGGGTACAGTGCGGGGCTCCTGCGATTTCTAGCTGAGGGTCAATACCAGAGCCCCCAGATGATAGGGCCACTGTATGCTTTGTCGAGATGCTTTGTCGAGCTATTTTGCCGGTCAGCACCCAGGAGAGAACCAGAGCCAAGATAGCGTGGATCCCTGGAAAAACCGAATCACCGCCCGGTAAACCTGCCAGAGATAGAAAGAAGGGATCCCGGCTGGGAGAAAGTTGCTCAGGTTACCAGCAGCACCTAACCTGCCTCCATCTGGACGGTCAAGGCAAGTGCAATTGTCGGCTAATCCGCACCATCGGCCCCAGTCCCAGTCCCGTTGGGTTCAAAGCCTGCATCTCAAACAAGGCCAGAATGTGGCGCACTTGCAGCTCTGGGCGCGTAGAATTCACCCCCATCGCCACCACCAAGCCGCAATAGCCACCCGTATCCCGGCAACGCCGCTCCCAGCGCTTGCGAGCCATGGAGTGAACGGGATCATCTTCGGGAAACTCTCCAAACAGGTGCAGATCGCGATTGCCCGTTTGCACAATTTCCAAGTCGTAGCGATCGCCATCGAAGGGATCCACCCCTGTGTTGAAACAAACGCCCTGGGGCCCGCCTTCCCCACGCAAATTCTCGATGAGCTGCTTTGCTTTTGATCGAGAGGTGCGCACAATCACCACCGGCAGCCCTTCTCCATTTTTCACCAGCTTGCTTTGGGGGAGAGGATGCCATTGCCCCGTGCGACGCAGCATTTCCACCGTTGTCCACGGCAAGACCCCCAGGCCTATCTGCGCGCCCTCGGGCACCAAATCATCCCGCAGCAGGGTTTGGGCAGGTTCTTCCTCCTCCCCTTCCAGCTCCAGCAGCTCTTCAGCCACGTCCGGCAGAGTGCGCACCTGCACCGAAAGGGTTGCTCCCTTCTCTTGGGGGTTGGGAATGCGGTACCGACCTTGATAGGAGCGAAAGTCATCTTCCAGCTTGCGGTGGTACTGCTTGAAGAAGCGATGCAAGGCTTCCAGGGCCACCGATAAGACCGCTGCCTCGTCCTCCTGCAAAGTCACGCGCAAGCCTTCCAAGGGGTGAATGGTGCCGAAGTTCGGCTCAATTTCCTCGGGATCCAACTCTGCCAAGTCCAGATCCGGCAGTTCGTTGAGTTCAGGATTGCCAGCTTGGAAGGTGAGATAGAGACAATCTTGCCTGAGGAAGGCTTCCTCCATCTCTTCGGGAGTATCCGGCTGGCCCGCATCCTGGCGAAACTGTTTGAGGGAGGGCAGCGAGCGATAGAAAAGTACCCCATACTCCATGCCCAACCGCCCCATGACCGAGACGTAAAGGGTTTGGATATCCCAGTGATTTAGGTCGATGGCCAGGATTTGGTGATCCTCCAGGTAATCCCAGGGAGCATCTCGCCAGAGGGTAAGGGCTTTGCCGGCCAGCAACTCAACATAGTGTTCCGGCAGAGGGGGAGGGATCCGCTCGTTGGCCTCTTCAAAGCTCTGCAGGATCTCGTCGATCAGAGGCAATTCCGGCTGGCATTCCACCTTAATGTCCAGCTCGTGCAGGATGCCGCGTAAGAAAAATTGCACCTCTCGATCCCGCACGATGATCTTCTGGGGGCGAGCAGGTGAGGCAGCATGGGGCCGCTCCATGGCCACAATCAAGGTTCGCACCATCGGCTCAAAGCCAGAATCGGCGGGCACCACTTCCATGGCCCGTACCACGCCCTGAACGCCATCTACCCAAAGAATGCACTCCCCTTCCGTTTGGGATCCCACGGGTGGCGATCCTGAGAGCTTGTGGCGATCCCCTTCCCACACGGAGGGCACCTGGGGCAGCTTTTGCAATCGACGAACCGTAGCGGCTGGGAGACCGGACATAGACATCCAAGAAGAATCAGGAGAACAATCCAATCGGCTGAGTAGGTATGCCAAACTGAGCAGGGATCGGCCTTGGCCTCCTGTCAACAAGACCCAGGGATCCCGCTAATGCCAATCTAACCACCAGTGTAGAAGCTGAGTTCGGCTTCAGCGAGAGGAGACAGCAGAGCCAAGTTCCATGGCACCAGAAGCTGATGGTCAGATTCGAACTGACGACCGCTCGATTACAAGTCGAGTGCTCTACCAACTGAGCTACACCAGCAATTTGGCTTTACCAAGCCTAGCATTTTCCAGGATTCCCCCTTGGCCTTGTCCTGTGGATCCCAGCACCACAAGAGAAGGGCTCGGACAGTTGCTGCTGAGAGCTTCTCCAGAGATGCAACCATAGTCATCTCAAATAGCCAGCTTGCTCCCTCAATCCCTGGCCGCCCTCTCCCTTTGGTAGGGCGGAAGCGGCTCGGAGCGTTTGGGCAGCAGCCTAGAGCCCTTGGGGAGGGCCTTGATCTTCTCTAAATCTAATCATAACTCACCCATCCGACTTCAAGAGTCGGCTACTGCCGATCCACTGCCGGGCGAGCAATGGGAGCTAGGTAGATCACCAAAGCCCCTGCCAGAAACCCCAAGACGTTGCGCAACACCGGGATCCAATCCTGCGTGCGTGTGACCACCGGCCCGATACCGAAGGCCCCGAACAGAATGAACCACAGGGGAGAAATGAGCAAGGCCCAACGCCAGTTAAACAGCTCCTCCGCATGGCGGGGCTTGCCGGCAAACCCAAGGACAATCCCCCCCAAAATCGAGGTCACCAGCGTCAGGATCCACTGCTCCTGAGGCAGGCCGGGCACCACACGGCAGCCCCCCTGATGAAAGCAGCGATCCAAAACATCCACGGTCTCTAAGATGGCGCGGTGGGTGCCGTGCTCCCGCACATAGAATTGGTTGCCAAAGCGAGATTGCAGCTCAATCCAAAAGGTACGTGGCAAGATCTCGCGCACAGCATCCCCCACATTAAACGCCAGCAAGTTGCCCCCCCTGGGATCCGCCACCATCAGAACGCTGCGCTCATTCAAGCCCCAGTACTCTTTCACCTGACGGCCTGGAGTTTGATCAAACTGAGTCAGCACCCGCAGCTTCCAGCCGGTGTCTTGCTCTAACTTGTTCAGATGCTGGGCCAGTTGAGCTTCCTGATTGCTGGTCAACTGATCCGCCAAGTCCAAGACCGGCACGGGCGGCTGAGGCAGCTCCATCGGCACCACCGGCAGGGCAGGTTGCGCCCAGGTCAGGGATCCCCCGCCCACCGCAATCAACAGCCCAAGGCAAAAGCCCACCCCAACGCGGAGTATCCGTTGCCACTCGATGCTCATGCTGATCCCTCTCTTAGCTTTGACGCTGAGATACTGAGAAATGATGTTAAGAAATGTTTCAATTTCTTATAGATCTATCATGCACCGGAACAAGACGTTTGGCCAGAGGGATCCCGGGGAAGGAGCGGTGACAGGGGCAGTGCCTATATCAAGCTGGGGCTAAAGGTGCCGGCGGGGTCGAAGTGCTGCTTCAGCTTGCGCATCAGACTTGCAGCCGGGCCAAAGTCATGGGCAAGAGCCTTCTTCAGAGCCGGCGGCGCCTCCAGAAGCAGGAGAAATCCGCCCGCAGACTTGAGGTAGCGCTGCAGTTGCATCAGGGATCCCACTTCTGGCTGAACCAGCCAAGCCCGCCCTAGCCCACAGCCTCGGTGCAGTTGCACCTGAGCTCCAGGAAACAGGGTTTGAAACTGCTCCAGTGTTGCCAAGCTCTGACTGGGCAGGCACCCGAACTTGGCCAGCACTGCTCCTGAGCCGGGTTGAGGCAGGGACAGAGAGCCGGGATTCACTTCCTGCAAAGTCAGCCCTGCAGGGGCCAGCCGCCGCGTTTGGGCTATCTGTTGGGCGATTGCTCGCTCCGATCCATGAAAGCTGAGCCAAACCTGGGATCCCTCTGCCCTCAGCCAGAGATCCACCCCCACAGGGTTAACGGGGCCGGTCAGCACCTGCCGACACAAAACCTCCAGCTCCGGCAGGGATCCTGTAGCCAGCAAAGCAGACTGAGCTGCCGGCAAGGGGTAAAGCCGCAGGCTCACCTGGGTCAAAATTCCTAGGCTGCCCAAGGATCCGGTGAACAGCTTCATCAGGTCATAGCCGGCAACATTCTTGACAACCCGCCCGCCCGCTTTGGCCACCTCCCCATCCGCCCGCACCCAGGCTATGCCCAGCAGCAAGTCGCGGATCCCGCCGTAACGCCAGCGCAGAGAACCCGTATCGGCAGTGGCGATAATGCCCCCCAGGGTAGCCCGCTCCGGATAGAGGGGATCCACCGGCCACCATTGCCCCCGCTCGGCCAAGATGTGTTGCAGTTCCGCCAAAGTCATGCCAGCTTCCACCGTGACGGTGAGATCAGCAGCCGCATGCTCGATGAGCCGGCGTAAGCCGCGCGTGCTGAGAACCAAATCCACCGGCTCCACAGAGTGGGCCCAGCCCCACTTGCTCCCCTGCCCCAGCGGCAGCACTTTCCGCCCTTGGCACTCCTTTAAGATTCCGGCCAATTCCGAGACCGTTGATGGAGTCTGGATCGGCAAGGGATCCCCTGGATCAGATAGCAAGGTCGCCAGTGAATGGGGAGAAGACATTGGGGAAAGCGAAGCAGAGATTAAACAGAAGCAGAGATTAAAGAGAGAAAACCTGTCCAAACCAGCCCAATTGCGGGGTTATCTCACCCTACCTCAGTCTGCGGGCAACAAGAACCTCTGTTTGGAGAGATGGCCCTCAACCAGAGCCGGCCTTCAGTGCAGTACCGCCCTTGCGCAGGTCTGCCGAAAATCTCGGAACCAAAGCTCTGTCTCGCCGCTGCTCACCCAGGAAGATCCTGAAGAGATCCATAAGTCTACACAACTTTCTTTCCCCCGCGAACTAGTATTTGATAGCGGTGGGAAGTCCGTGCACAGCGGATCGGGCTCCATAGGCAAAAATTTTGTAAGCCCTGTAAGCAATGTAAACAAAAACAAAAAACGGCAACAGTAGAAAACGTAGTCTGCAAACGCTGTGGGCGGATTGTCTGCTAGGGTAGATGCTCTCTGTATTGGGGAAAAGCAGTCGTGAGTGCGATTAGCAACATCATCTTGGTGGGTATGGGGATCCTCCTGACCCTTGCCAGCCTTTGGTACGGGCAAAACCACCATCTGCTTCCCGAATCTGCTGCCGAATCAGCCCCCTTGTTCGACAGCCTCTTTAACAGCACCATAACCATTGCCACAGGGATCTTTTTGGTGGTACAGGGTGTACTTCTCTACTGTATTGTCCGCTACCGCAAGCGGCGAGGCGACAAAGGCGACGGGGATCCCAGCCACGGCAATGTGCTGCTGGAGATCGTGTGGACGGCGGTGCCGGCGGTGATCATTCTTTGGTTGGGCTTGGCCAGCCTAGATGTCTATCAAGCTGTTTACGGGGGTGCTCACGTCGGCGGCCATATCCACGCAGCCATGGCGATGGAGTCTTCCCACGAAGCTGAGGCGGGGGATCCCGGCTACGCTTATACCCCTGTAGTGCTATCCGGGAAGGAAATGGGCCAGCCGGATCTGGTCGTCCAAGTGCAGGGCATGCAATATGCTTGGATGTTCACCTACCCGGATTCCGGCCTGGTGGCCAGCGAGCTGCACCTTCCTCTAAACAAGCGGGTGCGCTTGGATATGACGGCTCTGGATGTGAACCATGCCTTCTGGGTACCGCAATTTCGCCTGAAGCAGGATGTCATCCCTGGCCGAGAAACCCACCTGGAGTTTGTGCCTACCCAACTGGGGCAGTACCCCATCATCTGCGCAGAGCTGTGCGGCCCCTATCATGGGGTGATGGCAGGGCAATTGTTTGTGGATACGCCGGAAGACTTCGAGCGCTGGCAGCAGGAGCAAGTTTTGGCCGCCCGTGGCGAGGGCAGCACCTTGGCCCTCGTTTCAGATTTCTCGCCAGTCCATCCCTCTCCTCGGCCAGGCTCCCCTGAGGCCGAGTCTGCCTTTGCCCATGTCCACCACCAGCGTTTGGGCGTCTCCCCCTCAGATTTGAAGTCTCTCCAGTCCCATTCTGGATCCCTTCCTTCTGCAGGCTAGCCGGGATCCCTGACGCCCCTTTGGCCTGCGCTTGTGGGAACAACATTCTGCCAACGCGATATAGGAGCTTTTGTGCAATGACCCAGCTGCAAGACAGCCCAAGACTTGTTGCTGCACCGAAGGTTGAACTTGAACTTCCTGCTGAGCCTTGGTGGCGCTTCTTTACTTTTTCCACCGATCACAAGGTCATCGGGATCCAGTACTTGGTGACCACCTTTTTCTTCTACTTGGTGGGAGGGGCGCTGGCGACGGCAGTACGGGCAGAGCTGGCTACTCCAGAGGCCGACTTTCTCGGCTTTGAGCGGTACAACGGCGCCTTTACCCTGCACGCCACGATCATGATCTTCTTGTGGATCGTGCCGGCGCTGACAGGGGGCTTTGGCAACTACCTGGTACCGCTGATGATCGGGGCGCGGGATATGGCCTTTCCCAAGCTGAATGCAGTGGCCTTCTGGCTGGTTCCGCCCACAGGGATCCTGCTTTTGGCCAGCCTGTTCATAGAGGCTCCGGCTGCCGGCTGGACTTCCTACCCCCCCCTCAGCTTGATCAGCGGCAAAGTGGGCGAAGAACTCTGGATCCTGAGCATTTTGCTGGCAGGAACCTCCTCCATCCTGGCAGCCGTGAACTTCATCACCACCATCCTGAAGATGCGCATGCCCGGCATGAAGATGGAAGACATGCCGCTGTTTTGCTGGGCCATGCTGGCAGCGTCTATTCTTACCCTCATTGCAACGCCAGTTTTGGCTGGTGCGTTGATCTTGCTCAGCTTTGACCTGTTGGCGGGCACGGCCTTTTTCAACCCCAGCGGCGGCGGGGATCCGGTGGTGTACCAGCACATGTTCTGGTTCTACTCCCACCCGGCGGTTTACATCATGATCTTGCCGGTCTTTGGCATGATCTCCGAGATTTTGCCGGTGCATGCCCGCAAGCCCATCTTTGCCTACAAGGCCATCGCCTATTCCAGCTTGGCTATTTGCTTTTTGGGGTTGATCGTCTGGGCGCACCACATGTTTACCAGCGGCACCCCGGACTGGATGCGGGTGTTCTTCATGATTGCTACTATGTCCGTTGCTGTTCCCACGGGGATCAAGGTGTTTAGTTGGCTAGCTACTTTGTGGGGCGGCAAAATCCACTTCCGGTCGGCCATGCTGTTTAGCCTTGGCTTTATCTCGATGTTTGTCATTGGGGGGTTGAGCGGCATTATCCTCGCTTCAGTGCCCCTGGATATTCACGTCCACGATACCTACTTTGTGGTGGCCCACCTGCACTACGTGTTGTTTGGTGGCAGCGTGTTCGGGATCTATGCCGGCATCTACCACTGGTTCCCCAAGATGACGGGGCGGCTGCTGAACGAGTTTTGGGGGCGGGTGCACTTTGTGTTGACCTTTGTCGGCCTTAACATGTGCTTCTTGCCGATGCACAAGCTGGGCCTGATGGGGATGCCCCGCCGGGTGGCCCAGTACGATCCCCAATTTGCCGACCTCAACTGGATCAGCTCGGTGGGGGCCTTTGTTCTGGCCATTTCCACCCTGCCCTTTTTGGTTAACGCCATCTACTCCTGGGTGGCCGGGCCAAAAGCTGGGGATAATCCTTGGCAGGCCCTGACACTGGAGTGGACAACTTCTTCTCCCCCGCCCCATCACAACTTTTATGGGGATCCCATTCTGCTAACTGGCCCCTACGACTACGGCTTGCACAGCAAAGAGACGCTGGACTACTTTGCTGCTCAGTTGCAGAGCTTGCGGGAGCTGGCGCTGGCAGAAGCGGAGCCTACTTCTTCTTAGCAGGCCGGATGCCCGGTGGGCGGCTGATCCCCTGCTCACTGGGTATTCCAGTCTTGGCTGGGCTGCTTGTACAGCCTCAAGAAGTCTCAGGAATTCAGGAATTTAGGTGGAAAGGAATATGCAAGGATCCCTTGCCTCTGAAACGCTGATGGTTGGCCACTCAAGGGCCCACACTGCCCATGCTGAGCACCCGGATCATCGCGTCTTTGGCATCTTGATGTTTTTGGTGGCAGAAGGCTGTCTTTTCCTAGGGCTGTTCATGGCCTACCTGGCCTACAGCCTCACCGCCCCGGTGTGGCCGCCGGAGGGAACCCCAGAGCGGGAATTGCTTTTGCCTGGGATCAACACGGTGATTTTGCTCTCCAGCAGCTTCGTCATTCACAAAGCTGGGTCGGCCATCAAGGCCAATGATGTCAAGGGCCTGCGACTGTGGTTTGCCCTCACAGCCCTGATGGGGGCGGTTTTCCTGGCAGGGCAACTCTATGAGTACAGCAACCTGGAGTTTGGCCTCACCACCAATTTGTTTGCCAGCACCTTCTATGTTTTAACGGGGTTTCATGGTCTTCACGTGCTGGCAGGGTTGCTGTTCATTTTGGCGGTGCTCTGGCGCTCCTTTAAACCCGGCCACTACAGCGCTCAACATCATTTTGGCGTCGAAGCTGCTGAGATCTACTGGCACTTTGTGGATGGGGTTTGGGTTGTGCTGTTTATTCTGCTCTACTTGCTCTGAGCTCGGCCTTCACCCAATATAGCCACGATTTGGATCAGCGCTTCTTGAAAGGCATCTCGTTCCGGCTGTCCTTGCTTGAGGTTGTATTCCAATTGCAAAAGCTGCTGCATTGCTTTCAGTAAAGCTGTGGTCTTCAGGGATCCCACCTCTTTTTGCAGAAAGTAAACCCGGTTGGGATTCCCGATTTCTGCTTTCTGGGCGATGACTTTGGGATCCCGTTCTCCCTGATCCAGCAGCAGCCGCACCCATAGCCAGGTGCGAAATTGGCCTACCAACACCGCCAGAATCCTCAGGGCCGGCTCGTTGTGATCCAGCAGATGGGTCAAGATGCGTAGGGCTTGTTCCAGATTCCCTTTGCGCAGGGATCCCGCCAATTGAAAGCTGTTGTAGGCGCTGGCGGGAACTAACGCCTCGACTTGTTCAGGAGAAATGGGATCCTGTTGGCCTGCCGTAAACAGGGCCAGCTTTTCCAATTCCATCGCCAAGCGACGGGAGTCATTGCCCACCGCCTCGGCCAATTTCTGGGCGGCTGCCGGGCTGAGGGCCAGATCCCGTTGTTCAGCTTCCCGCTGCACCTGCTGGAGAATGCCCTCCTCATCCCAAGGGGCCAGTTGCGAAAACTCGCGGACAATGGCCGTTTTTTTGAGGATTTTGGTGGATTTCAGGCGCCCATCCGGTTTGCTGCTGGTGGTCAAGAGCAAATGGGTGGTGGGGGGCAACTGGGCCAAGGTTCGCTCCACTTCTTCCCACAGATCTTCCGGGCAATGTTGGGTGAGTGTTGTCTCTTCCAGCCAAACCAAGCGGGCGTTGGATCCCAGCGGCGGGGTCATGGCTTGGTTGAGCCCGGCAATCGTGGATTCCGGCGGCAGGCGATCGTAGTTAAAAGCTGCCCAGTGGGGATCCAGCACTTGATCCCGCAACTGCTGTACCGCCTGCATCAGGCGATAGGTATCATCCCCCCAGTACAGGTAAACGGGCACGCTTCGACCGAGTGATTTACGAGATGCTTTTCCCCTACTTCCTCCATTTTGCGTAGGTCAGTTCCCCTTGTCTAAGCGGTTTGGCCGGGATCCCTGCTCAACTTGGTGGAGGGAGCCAGTCCAAGTGAAGATACCGAGCCCAGCTTGACTCAAAAAGTTCTGTATTCCCACTGAAGAGGTTTCGTAGACCTTCTCCTACAGTTGAATTAGGAGCAGAGACTGCAGGGTTAAAGATTATGGATGGCATTGGCGAGTTTGAGTTTAAGGTGCAAATCTTAGCCCGTTGCATGGGATCTGCCCTAGGGCTGGGCCGCCCCACTCGTGTTCAGATTCACTATTCCAACCTCAATTCCCAAAACAAAACCAAAGCGAAGGAAGGTCAATCTGAGTCAAAAAGTCTATCCTCCCTAGGCGATCAGATCTCTTCGAGTCTCAGCAATCAGGGCAAAAGAGGATCCCAAGGTCAAGCTTTAGCCTATGTTGCCTGAAGAGTCTTTCGAGAATTAATCTGTGGTAATTCAGGAGGATTTTTGACTGCGGCGATCCAACACTTACTTAAAAATTGGGACAGATCTTTCTTGTGGTTTTTCTCGTTACTCTTTCTTTGCATTCTATAGCGATTTGTTCTTAAGACCGAAAGCTCAACTTTGACAATTCTTCTTTGACAATTCTTCGATGCTTTTCGTCTTGTAGAGTCTTGTGAGTTAGCCGATTCTTTATTTTTGTTAACGAGGACTTTGTCCGGCTGGCGCGATAAGAAGTTGCGCTCTTCTTCGTTGTCTCTTTGCCTCTGGGGATATAGACTAAAGCTTTGTCCCGCTGGTGAAACCAGTAGGATGACTTGAGGTGTGGGGATTTGGGCCCAACACGCCCCAGAGGATTATGGAACGAGCAACGCAACTGTGGCAGGGTTTTCTGCTGCGCGACTTTCCCATCAAGGCTTGGCAGCAGGGAAGCCTTTTGGGCCGCCTGTTGGGATCCCTGCAAAGTTGGGGGAAGAGCAGCATATTGGTTCAAACTTCCGACCGGATTGGCCTGGGGCTAGTGCTGCTCTACTGGATTTTCTCTGCACAAAGCTCCACCGGCATCCTGGGCCTGATTTTGCTGGCTATGGCCGCTCTGGTGGGCCTGTGCGCTTTGGTGGAAATGCCGATTGGGCTGCCGCTGCATCTGCCCCTGGGCCTTTTCTGGGGAATTGCCACCTTGGCAACGATTCTCTCTCCGGTTGCCTACGCAGCACGGGATGGCTGGCTGAAGCTGACTCTTTATCTAGCCGGCTATCTGTTGTTGCATCGTCTGCTGCGCAAACCCCAATTCCGAGATGGGATTGTGGGATCCCTGCTTTTGGTCAGCTTGGTGATGGGGATCCATGGCCTGCGGCAATACTTATATGGGGCAGCGGAACTGGCCACCTGGGTGGATCCGGAGTCGGGTTTGGCGGGTCTGACGCGGGTGTACAGCTATCTGCGCAATCCAAATCTGTATGGGGGCTACTTGATCCCGGTCATTCCTCTGGGGCTGGCCGCCACTTGGATTTGGCCCAGTTGGGGGGCGAAACTCCTGGCCGGGTTTACGACGGCGGTGAACCTGATTTGCCTGTTGCTCACCTACAGTCGTGGCGCCTGGATTGGGGGGCTGGCCATGCTCACCCTGATGGCCGTGCTGTTGGCACAGTGGCATTCTGTCGATTTGCCAGCCCGCTGGCGGCGTTGGGCCTTGCCGGCCCTGTTGGGCGGAGGGGGGGCTGCTCTGTTGCTCGGGATCCTGACGGTACGCTCCCTGCGGCTGCGGGTGCAGAGCCTTTTTTGGGGGCGGTTGGATACCAGCAACAACTTTCGCCTCAATGTCTGGGCGGCGGTGCTGGAGATGATCCGCGACTTTCCCATCTTGGGGATCGGCCCCGGTAATGTTGCCTTTAACCGCGTCTACCCCCTTTACCAACGAGGCAACTTCAGCGCCCTCGGAGCCTATTCGGTGCCGCTGCAGCTCACCGTGGAGACTGGCTTCATCGGATCTTTAACTTTCGCCTGGTTCCTCTTGGTGCTCTGGGATCACGGCTGGAGATGCTGGAAAACTTTGCTCAACTTGCGGGATCCCCAGGGTCTGTGGGTGGCAGCGGGCTTGGCCGCTTGCACCGGCATGATGGTCCACGGCTTGGTGGATACCATCTGGTATCGTCCACAGGTACAAATGCTGTGGTGGCTTGCGGTAGCGCTCATTACAGCCAGCTTGGCCTCTCTTAGCCCTCAGCCGCCCGTGGATGTTGGTGAGACCCCATCGGAGGCTTCCTCCCGTTAGGGTAGCTTAAGCTTGACCTTCCAGTCTTGACGGGAGCCAACCCAGAGTGGTAATCATCTTCAGTAGGAGATAAAAAATGTATCCGTTTTTACAATTCACAGGTGTTGGTAGTGTTAGAAATTAGCGGAACTGTTCAGGGTGCAGGAGGCAGATGAAAAAAATCGAGGCCGTGATCCGGCCATTTAAGTTGGATGAGGTCAAAATTGCTTTGGTCAATGCCGGGATTGTCGGCATGACCGTAAGTGAAGTGCGGGGTTTTGGCCGGCAAAAGGGACAAACCGAGCGTTACCGGGGATCCGAGTACACGGTAGAGTTCCTACAAAAGCTGAAAGTGGAGATCGTGGTTGAAGATGACCTGGTGGATACGGTGGTGGAGAAGCTGATTGCAGCGGCTCGCACCGGCGAAATTGGGGACGGCAAGATTTTCATCAGCCCCGTCGAAAAAACCATCCGCATCCGCACTGGCGAGCTCAACCAAGATGCCCTATGAGAAGGGATCACGTTCAGGGTTTGGGTTGCCCGGCCTGAGCCTCGTGTGAGTTTGCTTCATGTCTCTTTTGCTGTATATCTGATGAGGTGTTCTTGCCCTACTTTTCGGGTAATGTGTTGCGAGAAGTACTGTCACTTTAGGTGAGTCGAAAAGCATGAGTACAACAATGATCCAAAAGCTCAAGAGCCAGGTGCCCCAGTGGCTCTGGCGACCGGCCAGGTGGAGTCTGACTGCTGCTCTAATGGCTGCGCTGGTCTTTCTATTCGGCCAGGGAACTGCCTTTGCTCAAGAGGCCGAGGCAGTTCAGAAACACGCTGACATTGTTTGGACGATCGTGGCAGCAGCCTTGGTGTTCTTCATGCAGGCAGGGTTCGCCATGGTGGAGACGGGCTTTACCCGCGCCAAGAATGCCGCCAACATCATGATGAAGAACTTGATGGACTTCTGCATGGGCTGTTGCGCCTTCTGGTTCATCGGGTTTGGCCTCATGTTCGGCAAAAGTGCTGGCTTCTTCGGCACTGACTGGTTTGCTTTTGGCTGGCAGCAGGCTTACGAGGCAGATGGCTGGCCCTTTACTTTCTTTGTCTTCCAGATGGTGTTTGCCGCTACCGCCGCCACCATTGTTTCCGGAGCGATGGCAGAGCGCACTAAGTTCTTGGCCTACTTGATCTACTCCATCGTTATTTCTGGGCTAATCTACCCCATCTCTGGGGGTTGGGCCTGGAACGGGCTGTTCGGCGACTACAACGGCGGCACAGCCGGCTGGCTGGAAAATCTGGGCTACATTGATTTCGCTGGATCGGGGGTGGTGCATTTGGTAGGGGGCGCTGCGGCCTTGGCAGGTGCGATCGCGCTTGGCCCTCGCATTGGCAAGTACGGCCCTAATGGAGAGCCGCGGGCGATCCCTGGCCACAACCTGCCGCTGGGGATGTTGGGGGTGTTTATCCTCGCCTTGGGCTGGATCGGGTTTAATGCCGGTTCCACCACTGCAGCCTCTGTCGATATTGGCTGGATTGCCATGAATACGCTGCTGGCAGCTTCGGCTGGAGCAATTGGGGCGATGTTCACCTCTTGGGTTCATTTTGGCAAGCCGGATATGACCTTTGTCGCCAACGGGGTGCTGGCGGGCTTGGTGGGCATCACTGCCCCTTGCAATACAGTTCATCCGCTGGGGGCCTTGATCATTGGCTCGGTGGCCGGAATCCTCGTGGTGCTCTCCGCGGTGATTTTGGATACGGCGCTGAAAATTGATGACCCAGTGGGCGCGGTTTCCGTGCATGGCACCTGTGGTATCTGGGGGGTGTTGGCAGCAGGGATCCCTTGGTTTGCTCACGCCAATTCAGAGGTTACCTGGGCACAGTTCGGCGTGCAGGTGGTAGGCGCTCTCGCTCTCTTCTTCTGGCCCTTCATCACCTGTCTAATCCTGTTTTTAATCCTCAAGGTAACTGTTGGCTTGCGCGTCAGCGCCGAGGAAGAGATTGCCGGTTTGGATGTGGGCGAGCACGGCAACATAGCCTACCCTGACTTCGTTACTGCTGCCACCGAGGTGGAGGGAGCTTGAGCTGTTGCGCTCGGTTCGACGGGAGGCTGTCGGATCTGAGCGACACGGGACTGAAAATCAAGAGAGGGGGTCAGGTCTGGCCCTCTCTTTTGTGGCTTGTTGACCTCAAGCAGTACACTGGGATCCGGTTGAATGCGCTTTTGGATCCCATGCACCTTCTGATCCCGGCGGCTGGCAGCGGCAAGCGAATGGGGGCTGCGGTCAACAAGCTGTTGCTGCCGCTCTTGGGTCAGCCGATTTTGGCTTGGACGTTGCAGGCTGCGGATCAGGCCAGCTCCATCGAGTGGATTGGCATTCTCTCCCAACCCGGCGATTGGCCAGCCATCGAGCAGATCCTGGCGGCAATGGATCTGTCCACGCCGGTGCAGCTTTTACAAGGGGGGGCGACGCGGCAGGAGTCGGTTTACAGGGGGGTTGAGTATCTCTATAACCTGGGAACAGTAGAGCGGGTGTTGATCCACGATGGGGCCCGCTGCCTAGCTACCCCTAAGTTGTTCGATCGCTGTAGTGCCGCTTTGCAGCAGGTGGATGGTCTCATCGCGGGGATCCCTGTCAAGGACACGATTAAAGTCGCTGAGGCAGGCCCAAAAGGGATCCAAATTCAGTCAACCCCAGAACGCAGCCGGCTGTGGGCAGCGCAAACGCCGCAGGGGTTTCGCCTGTCGATGCTATGGCAAGCCCATCGGGAGGCTCTGGCCCAGGGTTGGCAGGTAACCGATGATGCAGCCCTATTCGAGAAGCTGGGTTGGCCAGTCTACATCGTCGAAGGGGAGGAATCCAATCTGAAGCTAACCACCCCCCTGGATGTGTTGCTGGCCGCACAAATCCTGCAGCAGCGTCTCGGACCAGCGCGTTAGCTCAATTCAATCCCGGTAGGGCCAGTCTCAACCTTGGGAATTAAAAGTAGGGAGGAAGAAATCTAGGTTCACTAAGAGCACTTTGATCACCCCATCTCTTGTGGTCCGTTGGAAATGAAAATGATAAGTCTGGCTGTTTAGAATCTAATGCACCCAAGACACCTGAAACCAAGCAAAAGATGAGATTAATGCACTTTTCACTTTCTTCATAAACTTGCCGTTCTGAGAACCGAACTACAACCCAGCCTCTATCCGCTAGATAAGCATCACGCTTACTTTGCTTAGGATCATTCACAGTATGGGCTGGCCTACACAGATTACCTTCAAGAAACCATGGCTCATCAATTTCAATGTCAATGAGTAAAACGAGTGATCTTTTTCCATCTCTAGATACCTGCATTGCGATATCAGGGGTATAGCACCGGACACTAGACTGCTCTATGCACCAGCACCAGTTGCCCATGCCGATTGCAGCTTGCCCATCAAAGGCTGGGGTAGCTCGGGTAGATTTGGCCTAACAGGGCGTTCCGGCATTCGAGGTAGTTCAGGTTCCGTTGGGCGCTCCGGCATCTGTGGCGGCTCAGGCTCCAGCGGACGGGCAGGCATCTGCGGCGGCTCAGGCTCCGGCGGGCGAGGTGGGAGATCTGGCCCCCTCAGGAGGAGAGCAATCGGCTGGGGTAAAACAACGTAGGGATAATAGTCTTCCCGAACGTACCTTAAGATGGGATGCGAGTGCCTGTCGTGATCTTGCATGCTTGAGCCTCCAGATAAGTTCCCTTGGAATCCAGTTTGAAAAGACTTTGGAAAAGGGATCTTCAAAGAGGCCCTTGAAGGGGTAGGAAGCAAGCAAATGCGCGAACCGACGTCGTGGCCTGTCTACATTGTCGGGGCTGGCCCCGGGGATCCGGAGCTGATTACCCTGCGGGGGCAAAGACTGCTGGCGGAAGCCGATGTAGTGTTCTACACAGGTTCTTTGGTGCCAGAGGGAGTGCTGGCCCATTGTCGCCCTGGGGTTGAGGCCATTGACACCCGCTCCTTCACGCTGGAAACGCTGCTGCCGCAAATTGTGGAACGGGTCAACGCGGGGCGGCGGGTGGTGCGGCTGCAGGATGGGGATCCCTGCCTTTACGGCGCTCTGCACGAGCTGCTGATCCGGCTGGCGGAGGCAGGGATCCCTTTTGAGATCGTGCCGGGAGTAAGCGCCTTTCAATTGGCAGCCGCCCGTTTGCAGGTGGAGTTGACCATACCCAAGTTGGTACAGACGATTATCCTCACCCGCGCCAGCGGTCGCACCCAGGTACCGGAAGCAGAAGCCCTGGCCAGTCTGGCAGCCCACCGCGCCTCTTTGTGTCTATATCTGAGCGCCCGCCACGTAGAACAAGCGCAGGCAGATCTGCTGGCTCACTACCCCGCCGATACCCCGGTTGCCGTTTGTTATCGCTTGGGTTGGCCGGACGAACAGATCTGGCTGGGATCCCTGGCCGAGATGGCCGCCCTCACCCGGCAAGCCGGCTTAGAACGCACAGTGCTCTATCTCGTCAGCCCTGCCTTGAAAGGCTTGTCAAGCTCCAGATCTGCCCGCTCGCGGCTCTACAGCCCTGACCACACCCACCTCTTCCGTCGCAAAATGGGCCAGCAGCCCCGTTTGTAACAGGCTCTTTCAGTATATTGACGGACTCCGGCAGATTGAGCACAATGAGGCAGCAAGATGAGGTCAGAGGCCTGGACTTCTGGCAAGGGGGTACTCGTTTTTGCCGAGAGAAGTGGATCCCTCTTGGATTGGAGTTGTTACAAGACCATTTTTTCACTCTCTAACTTAACTTTGCGAACTCTAACTTTATGGCTGGCTCATCTGCTGCTCGCAGCGTGGAAACCCTGATCAAGGCTCTGCAGAAGGCCCTGGCCCCCCTGCCAACCCGTTCGGCCCTGAAGCAAGATGTCCTTTACCTCATGGTGGATCTCCCACGGCAGGGGATGTTTAGCCGCTCTATGGTGTTGCATCGAGTTGCCAGCCAATTGGGGGGCTTGCCTGTGCAGGGAGTTAGCCAACTGGTGGTGTACGGTCGGCTTCAGGGGGAAACACAGCCGCAGTGGAAAAAAGTCTTCTACTTGTCCTCTGGGGAAAGCAGTGCCGATGCCACGCAGATTGTATTACCAGGCACCAAGATTTCTGAGATCAAGGTGCTGGAGGCCCAAAAACCTGTTGTGGATCCCGACCACAACTCCGATTTTCGCAAAGTTAAAACTCTGGGGGCACCGGTTCCCAAAATTCAGAAAGAGCGCTGGCCAGAAGCGGCTCCAAGCCAGCCCTCGGTTGCTCACGCCCCTTCCCAGACCGAGATCCCGACCCCTCTGCCTACAACTGCTCGCCCCAGTTCTCCTATCGACGTTCTGGCCAACTTTCCGACACTTGATCAATGGTTGCACAGGCCTGCTCTAAGGCCCTTCTTGGGGGGAGCTCTGGCTTTGTCTCTCCTGCTGGGGGCTGGGTTGGTGGTGCGCTCTTTTGGGCAAGCCGATGTCCCTGCCCGAACCAGATCGCTGGGGTTGGGGATCCCGCTGTTGATCTTGGCTGCAGGGGGGGGCTGGCTGGGTTGGCAAGGCCGGCGTGCCATCAACACCTTTGAGCGGGAGGGATCCCAGGATCCCTTTACAGAAGGGCTGTCCTTTTTACAGGCCAATCCAATTCCTGAGGCAGTGGAACGGTTTCAGGAGGCTGTGCGGCGACAGCCAGATCACGTAGAGGCCCACATTGAACTGGCCCATCTGTTGGCAAAAACCAACCGACTGCAGGAGGCATTGAGCCACTACCAACAGGCCAAACACCTGAACCCGAACTGGAGCGGCATCAACACCCACCTGGTGGAAACCCTGAAGGCTCTAGCACGGCAGTGGCTGGCCCAGCATCAGCCGGATGAAGTTCTGGCCCACTTACCCGAAGCATTCCCCCTCACCCAGGGATCCGCCCAAGCTGAGATCTATAGCCTGCTCGGCCAAGCCTGGGCAGAGAAGGGCAACTGGGCACAAGCTTTGGCCCAGCAACAAAAGGCCCTGGGGTTGGATCCCCACTTCAGCGAGGCTCATCTCTGCATTGCTCAAGTTCGCCTCAAGCTGGGGCAATGGGACGAGGCCATCGACTCCTGCTGGGCTGCTTTGGAGTTGAATGATCGCCTGGGCCTGGGCCACGCCGTGATGGGACAAGCGCTGATGCGCAAAGGACAGCTAAAAGCGGCAATCGCAGCCTTCCGAACTGCTCTCAACCTGGATCTCAGTCCTGAGTTGGCAGCCGCTGTGCGGGTGGATCTGGGTTTGGCAATGGTGCATGCAGGTCATCTGGCTCAAGCCAGCCAGGAGTTCAGCCAGGTGATCTTCAATGGCCAGTTCAAAAGACAGCAGGCTCGCGCCTACTACGGCTTGGGCCTGGTGTTGGCAAGCCAAGAGCAATACAGCGAAGCCATCAAGAACTACCGGCGGGCTTTGGAGCTGGCCCCCGATCTGCACGCAGCGATGGCCGCCATTGGCCTAGCCTACCTGGTGCCCAAACAACGGGATGCCTCTGGGCGCAAGTTCATCCAGCCCCAACAGTTGCAGCAGGCTATGCAGCAGTTTGAACAGGCCCTCGAAGGAGATTCAGAGTTGCCGGAAGCTCACTTTGGCCTGGGCGAAGTGGCGCGCATCAAGGGGGATCTAACCTCGGCGGAGGCCAGCTATCGACGGGCCATTCGCAGCAATGGCAGCTATGGAGCAGCTCACTATCGTCTGGGATCCATCCTTGCCCGCCAAGGCAAGCCGGAGCAGGCCATTGAACACTTTCGCTCGGCTTTGGAAATCGCTCCCAACTTCTCCGAAGCCAGAGTGAGCCTGCAACGGCTTCTCTCCAAACAGATGGAAGAGGCCCATACCGGCCTACTCGTCCCGTAAGGTGGGATAGGATCTTCCAGTTAAGGTTCTCTCAACCCATGACACCAACGCCAGGTTGGGTGGTCAGCCCTGCAACCGCCATCCAGCTCATCCAACAAGGGGCAACGCTTCTGGATGCACGCAGTGCGGAATTGCAAGCCGACGGGATCCTGAAGGGTTCAATTCCGGTGAACTGGACGGAGTTTACTCAACCAGAGGCTGCAAACAGCGGCAAGCTGTTGGCAGATGATGCCCTTCTCACCGAAAAGCTGCAAGGCATTGGCGTGTTTCAGGGGCGTCCGGTGGTAGTTGCTGCCGATCCGCTACAGGGCTGGGGAGAAGATGGCTGGATCGTTTGGATGTTGCGCAGCTTGGGTCATCCCCAGGCAGTCATGGTGGACGGGGGCTATCCGGCCCTGGTGAAGGAGGGAGTGCTGACCACAACCCGACAAAGCGCCGACGAACCGCAACGGGGCGACTTTGTAGTGCGGCGAACCGACCGGTGGGAGATCGACCGG
Organism: Thermostichus sp. OS-CIW-26; assembly: GCF_054058395.1. Classification (NCBI taxonomy): domain Bacteria; kingdom Bacillati; phylum Cyanobacteriota; class Cyanophyceae; order Thermostichales; family Thermostichaceae; genus Thermostichus; species Thermostichus sp. OS-CIW-26. The sequence goes on from NZ_JBSSAG010000009.1 coordinate 84,491, forward strand.
GACACTCTGCGGGCCAGCCTTGGCTCCGACCGTGTGGCCATCCTCGACAGTCGCGAAGCCCAAGAATACGAGGGAGCCACTCCCTATGGTGAGGCACGTGGCGGACACATCCCCGGCGCTGTGCATCTCTACTACAAGGAGCTGATGGATGCGGCAGGATCCCTATTGCCGCCCGATGAAATTCACGCCCGCCTGCAAAAAGCCGGGATCCCTCCGGAAGCCGAGATCATTGCCTACTGCACAGCTGGGGTTCGCTCCGCTTGGGTCACGGTGGTTTTAACCCACTTGGGCCGGCAAGCCAAAAGCTATTCCGGCTCCATCCTGGAATGGGCGGCCGGGGATCCCCAGGAGTTCCCGCTCCAGCCATGAGGGGATCCCTGCCCACTGTGATCTTGGCCGGATGTGGCTATGGAGCCATCGACGCCTTGCGGGCGCTCAAAGGGCAGGCACGGGTGATCGCCATCAACCCCTATCCCTACAGTGTTAATTCAGGCATGTCCACACGGCTGCTGAGCGGTCGGTTTTCTCTAGAGCTGGTGCGGATCCCTTTGCTGGAGCATATTCAAGCCAACGGCGCCCAGTTTTTGCCGGGGCGAGTCACCCACATCCAACCCGAAGCTCGAACCCTGACCCTGGAGAGTGAAGCCGGGATCCAAACTCTGGCCTACGACTATCTGTTGGTGAATGTGGGCCGGGAGTTGCGCCCCATCGATGGGATCCAACATGCCTTTACCATTCGACCGGCAGAACAATTGGTGGCCGCCCAAACCTGGATCCGGCAGTGCTGGCAACGGGCAGCCCAGGGGGATCGGACGCCGGGCCTGCTGACCTTTGTGGTGGCGGGAGGAGGCTGTACCGGCACAGAGCTGATGGGGGAACTCTACGATCTTCGCCGGGAAATGAGCGCAGAAACAGGGATCCCCTTAGCTCAAGCCCGGCTGATCTTGATCCATCGCCAGGCCCATCTGGTCGAGGGCTTCTCGGAACCCTTCCGCCGGGCGGTGGAAAGGGAAATCCGCCGTCTGGGGGTGGAAATCTGGGCCGGATGTCAGGTGAAAGCCTTTGGGCCGGAGCACGTGTGGCTCTCGGATGGCACCGAGTTGATAGCTCAGACCCGCCTGTGGGCAGGTGGCTTCCAGGTGCCGAGCTGGTTGAGCACCTGCGGCTTGCCAACAGGGCCGACGGGAGCCCTGCTCGTGGACAAATACCTGCGGGTGCAAGGCTCAGAGCACATCTTGGCGGTGGGGGACTGCGCTGACTTTGTTTGGGGATCCCGCCTCTTGCCCAAGATCGGCGTGTACGCGGTGCGCCAGGGGCCAATTGCAGCCCAAAACCTGCTGCGGCTCATCCGCGGCCAACCTCTGATCCCCTACCGACCGCAGGCCACGGTTTTTGTTTGTGTAACGGTGGGGAACCGCGTTGCCGTTGCCGAGAAAGGCAGGCTGGTCTGGCGCGGCTATTCAGCCACGGTGCTGAAGAACTTTTTTGACTGGCTGTACATGCGCAAACTTAAGCCCCTGCGCTGGCAGGAGTTTTTCTACTGACTCAAGCTCTACCAAGAACGGGGTTAAGATCAAAACCAGATGGGCCAGGTCGGGCTCGCTTCCCAAATCCTGAATATCTGAGAACTATGGCTATTCCCGGCGGCAATGGGCTATGAGCGGATCGACTTTTGCCGACCGGCCAGAGTAGCGACCAACCAGGAGCAACAATGCCTCTAGATAACCTGCGCGGACTCTATCAGCAAGTCATTCTGGAGCGGTACAAAAAGCCCCACAACTTCGGCAGAGTGGATCCCGTCCACCGCCACCAACGTGGCCACAACCCCTCCTGTGGCGACACCATCGACCTCACCTTACAACTGGATCCCAGCCAGGAGCGGATTGTCGATATCAAATTCGAGGGGGCAGGCTGTGCCATTGCCCTGGCCTCTGCCGATCTCATGGCGGATGCGGTGCGGGGGCGCACCATCCCCGAAGCTCTGCAGTTGGTGGAGCGCTTCCAAGCCATGATGCGCGGTGGCGAAGAGTTCCCGCGGGAGCAACGGGCTTTGAACGCCATGAAAGGGGTAGCCCAATTTCCAGTGCGCATCAAATGCGCCAACCTGGCCTGGCATGCGCTCAAATACGCGCTGGAATCGCCCGAACCCCAGGCCAATGGGTCGGCCTTTGTGAGCAACGAAAACACCGACTGACCAAAAGGCGCGGCAAGCCCCGTCCTTCAGGGCGGGGAAGGATAGCGCCGACCGTAGCCGACGCCCTTTAAAAACGCAGTGCCGGCCATGTGAATATCGTTGTCATCACGCATAGGTCAAGAATACGATTGAGCGGTGCAACGACTTCAAGCCTTCAAGTACGAATTGCTGCCCAAC
>NZ_JBSSAG010000010.1:0-77222 GCF_054058395.1 Thermostichus sp. OS-CIW-26
CCGGGCTTGTTTTGTTCTCTGGTAGAGCAGAGCAGGCTCAGGGCTACTGAAAGCCCGCCCCGTACCGCTTAGCGGTCGGGGTCGGGTAGTTTACGGTAAAGGCTGAGGGGTTCAACCCCGAGGATTTCGACGGGATCCCCAACCCTCAGGTGCTTGCCCGCCTCCGTTCTCGGGATCCACGTATTGATTCCAAGGCGATAGAAATGGTCAAAGCGGCTGGCTTCGGCCCAGGGTGGCAAGGTTTTCTGCCGTTGCGCCACGAAGTGCTTTTGAAAACCGGGATAGGCCTCTCCGCTCAGGGGATCCCGGGTGGGCACCACACAGCGGGCGCAGGGGTTGAGGCCCAGCAGCTCCACTTCCCCAATGCGAAAGCGCACCCCTTGATCTGCCTGGGCAAAGAGCCGATCCTCCCAAAAGGCAGAGCAATCCGACAGCTCGATATTCATGCGAAAGCGCTGCCGAACCGCTTCCAGGGTCAAGTTGGGGAACCAACCGGCCACCGTCTCCAGAGTGGCTGTGCTGATCAGGGTGGGGCCGTCGGCATAGGGATCGTCTGGAAATCCCCTGACAGGATCCTCCAGCAGTTGCACCGGAAAGCCCAACCAGTGGCTGAGCCAAGTTTGTAAAGCATCCCGCTGCTGCTGCAGGTCAAACTGGGCCGTCTTGCCATCCCCCCACAACTGCACCTGGCCCAACTGGGGATCAAACCGGGCCCGCAGGCGGTGGACCGCAGCATGGCGCTTGCCGTTCACCCGCTTTCCCTCCGCATCCACCAGGGCGTAGCGCCGATCCCCCTCCAAAGTCCCCCCTGCCGTCAGCCTCACCTCAGACAGAGGGATCCCATCCAGGGACTTGATGGGATAGACCGTTAACCTGGCAACCTGGGGCATGGCCTGTCTGCCGGGCTCCGCCTGAATTGCTTAACTGTCGGCTTCGGTGGGATGGTCGGTCATGGGGTAGCTGCGGATAAAGTCTCTGGGGGTTACATTTTCTACAAACTTGCGAAAGGCCTCCCGCTCCGCCTCGTCAGCATCCTGGTTCATGGGGATCGAGGCTTCCGCAATGACCTCTTCCACCGTCCAGATGGGAACATGGGCCCGCAGAGCGAGGGCAATGGCGTCGCTGGGGCGGCAGTCGATCTCTTGTTTTTTGTCACCATTCACGGTGACGAGCACCGCGTAGAAGGTGTTATCCAGCAACGCGTGAATGATGACTCGCTCCAGCTTGATCCCCCACGTCTTCCAGGAGTTGAGGATGAGATCATGGGTCATGGGGCGCAGTGGCTTTTGGTCGTCCAGCGCCTGCAAAATGGCGTTGGCCTCTGCTTTTCCCACCCAAATGGGCAGGGCACGACGCTCACTGCCATCGCGCAGGATGACAATGGGGTTTTGGTTGACGGCATCGACCGCAATCCCAGCCACATGCATCTCGATCATGAGCAATTGCCTCCAGCCGGTGATCTTGATCGTATCTACGGGCGTCAAAGTTTGGCAACACACCATGAGCTCAGTTGGTAGTCCAGTTGAAGTGGCTTTGATCGGGGGCACTAGCGAGAGCCGCAGCTTGGCCGACGCCCTCAGCCGGCAGGGGATCCCTTGGGTGGCAACCGTCACCACCGAAGGGGCCAGAAGGCTGTATCAGGATTTGCCTGGTCAGGTGGTGGTCACCCGATTTTCGCCGCCATCTCTGGAACAATTCCTGCAAGAGTGCCGGATCCGCGTAGTGGTGGATGCCTCTCATCCTTTTGCCCAGCAAATCTCGCAACTGGCCATCCAGGTGACGGCCCAACTGAGGATCCCCTACCTGCGCTACGAACGCCCTCCTCTGGAGCTGGATCCCTGGGTCCAGGTGGTGCCGGACTGGCAGGGGGTGCTCACAGAGGCGGTGCTGGCGGGGCGGCGGGTGCTGCTGACGGTGGGAGTGAAGGCCCTACCCCTGTTTGTGCCTTGGCAAGATCGCTGCCAACTGTGGGCACGGGTGCTGCCGGAATCGGTTCCCCAAGCGGTGCAAGCCGGGATCCCTGCCGAGCGGGTGATTGGGATGCGCTTACCCCTCAGCTTGGAGCAGGAACTACAGCTTTGGCAACAGCTCAGCCCTCAGGTGGTGATCAGCAAAGCCTCTGGGGAAGCAGGTGGGCTGGGGATCAAACAGGCAGTGGCCAAAACCCTGGGGATCCCTCTGTGGGTGATCCGGCGACCCCCGTTGGACTATCCCTGGTGCAGTCAGGATTTGACAGAGGTGGTGCAGGAATGCAGGCGATGCTTGGGCAGAGCCAAACCTTGAGGTTGCCCGGCTCCGGCCAGACAAGTCAAAACGGCTCTTCGGGGGGCAGGTTGGAGTCGCGGTCTTGACGGGATCCCAGCAGTTCTAGGCGATCTACAGCGATGATGGGCCTCTGGCGCTCTTCTCCGGTGGATTTGTCTTTCCAGCGATCGAACTTGAGGCTGCCTGTTACCCCGATGAGGCTGCCTTTGCGCACATACTCTCCGGCCACCTCGGCAGTGCGGCCCCACAACTCTAGGCTGAACCAATCGGGCTTGTCTTCCCCTTTGCGGAATCGGTTGACCGCCAAGCTAAAAGTACAGACCACCTTGCCTGACTCAAAGTAGCGCACCTCCGGATCCATGCCGGCTCGCCCCACCAAGGTCACCAGGTTCAAGCTCATGGGCAGCTTCTCCAGACCGCCAGTAGATCTAGCCTTTGTTGTAGCGCTCGCAAGGGATCCCTGTCATCTTTTGGCTTGCGACCGTCAGCTTGGGCTCAGAGCCGATTCTTTAGGATATTTACAGATTTAGCTGCGGGGATCCCGATTGATCTCTGGGAAAAGCCTCTGCTGTGATGGACTTGATGCTCGGGATCCGGATCCGCACTCTGTCGCAAAAGTTTACAATGGCAGAAGCAGTTGAGCAAATGCCAGCCCACCAGACACTCCCACCGGCCAATTGCAGGGCTAGCAGAGCAGGTTCGTTGCTGTGAGAGGACGCATTCGGAAGCATTTCCCATGGAATTCATCTACACATACGCCTGGTTGATCCCCGTCTATCCTTTGGTGGCAGCCTTTCTCCTCGGCTTAGGTATCCTGATGTTCAACGCCTGGACAAGGGCCAACCGCTCTTTGGCTGCCTTTTTGAGCGTGTTCGCGACCGGGACGGCGATGGTTCATGCCTTTGCCCTTTTGGTCAGCCAGGTGCAAGGGCACGAAACCGTCCTCAGAACCCTCACCTGGGCCCAGGCGGGATCCTTCTCGGTGGACATGGGCTTTGTCGTGGATCACCTGAGCGCCATGATGCTGGTGGTGGTGACCACGGTGGCCTTTTTGGTGCAAATCTACTCCGATGGCTACATGGCCCACGATCCCGGCTATGTGCGTTTCTACGCCTACCTGAGCTTATTTAGCTCCTCGATGCTGGGCTTGGTGGTCAGCCCCAACCTGGTGCAGATCTATATCTTCTGGGAGCTGGTGGGGATGTGCTCCTACCTGCTCATCGGCTTTTGGCACGACCGGCAGGCAGCGGCAGAAGCAGCGCAAAAGGCGTTTGTGGTCAACCGGGTGGGAGATTTCGGCCTGCTGTTGGGCATCTTAGGTTTTTACTGGATTTCCGGCACCTTCGCGTTCAACGAGATCGGGCGCAACTTGCAGGAGATGCTGGCTAGCGGGGCAGTGAGCAGCAGCTTGATTGCCCTGTTTGCGGTGTTGGTGTTCTTGGGGCCGGTGGCCAAGTCGGCCCAGTTCCCGCTGCATGTGTGGTTGCCGGATGCTATGGAAGGTCCCACGCCTATCTCGGCTCTCATCCACGCGGCGACGATGGTGGCGGCTGGGGTATTCCTCTTGGCCCGCATGTTCCCGGTGCTGGAAGGGATCCCGGTGGCTATGGACATCATTGCCTGGACGGGGGCGGGCACAGCCTTCTTGGGGGCCACCATTGCCATCACCCAAAACGACATCAAAAAAGGCTTGGCCTACTCCACCATTTCCCAGCTGGGCTACATGGTCATGGCCATGGGGTGCGGCGCCTATGGGGCGGGCCTGTTTCACCTGATGACCCACGCCTACTTTAAGGCGATGCTCTTTTTGTGCTCTGGCTCAGTTATCCACGGCATGGAAGCGGTGGTCGGCCATGACCCGGTTTTGGCCCAAGACATGCGCCTGATGGGGGGGTTGCGCAAATACATGCCGGTTACGGCCATCACGTTTTTGATCGGCACGTTGGCCATTTGTGGGATCCCGCCCTTCGCCGGCTTTTGGTCTAAAGACGAGATCTTGGGCGCTGTTTTCGAACGGAACCCAGCTCTGTGGGGGGTGGGCTTCCTCACCGCCGGGATCACCGCCTTCTACATGTTCCGCATCTACTTCCTCACCTTCGAAGGGGAGTTTCGCGGCACCAACCTGAGACTGCGGCAGGAGGTGGCCATCAGCCACGGCCGTCCTGTGCCAACTTTTGCCTACGTTTTTGCGGGGAAACAACCGGCCTTTGGCCCTGGAGCCATGAACATTCAAGAAAAACCCCAGCCCAGCAGCCATCCTGAAGCCCACGAAAACCTGCACGACGGAGATGCCCATGCCTCAGAGCCCCATGAGTCCCCTTGGTCGATGACCTTCCCGCTGTTGGCTCTGGCCGTCCCTTCTGTGCTGATTGGCCTGGTGGGTACCCCTTTTGCCAACTTCTTTGAAGCTTTCATCCACCCACCGACTGAGTCTGTGGCAGAGGCAGGCTCGATTTTGCCGCTGGTGGCAGCAGAGTGGCAGGAGGTGCTGGCGGGCCATTTCGATTGGGCAGAGTTTCTAATCATGGCGGGTAGTTCCGTGGGCATCGGGCTGATCGGCATCACTTTGGCCAGCTTGATCTACTGGCAAAAGCGCATCGACCCGGGCACCTTCCCCCAAAGCCTGCAGCCGCTCTACTACTTCTCCCTCAACAAGTGGTACATTGACGACCTCTATGAGCGAGTCTTTGTGCAGGGCACCCGCTTTGTGGCACGGGAGGCGCTGGAGGTGGACAGCCGCATCGTGGATGGTGTGGTCAACCTGACGGGCTTGGTGACCATGGTGAGCGGCGAGGCGATGAAATACCTGGAGAGCGGCAAGGCCCAGTTTTACGCTTTGATTATCTTTGCAGCGGTGGTGGTGATGGTGGTGGCATCAGGGGTAGGGTTCTAGCTCGAAGGCGAGGATGGATCCGGCCCGCTTGGCCAAGGGATCCCTCAGCCTAGAACTGCTGCTATGCTACGGAGCAAGTTGAGCGGATCCCTTGTTGCAATGGCCCCGCGTTCTCTTAAGTCGATTTCGCATCCCTTGTTGGCGGAAAGGCAAGGTCAGAGGGAGCGTGTCTTGGCCCTGAAAAATCAGATCGAAGCGATCCTCTACTTAAAAGGGCAGCCCCTGGAGCTATCCGCCCTGGCCCAGTTGGCCCATTGCAGTCGCGACGAAGCCTACGATGCGCTGCTGGAATTAATGGAAGACTATGCCCATCGCGATTCTGCCCTGGAAGTCCTACAGGTGGGGGAAGGGTTTGCCCTGCAGTTGCGGGAGCCGTTTTTGGAGCTGGCCAACCAGCTTTTACCCCCTGAAATTGGGGTGGGTGCTACCCGTACCCTGGCTACAATCATTTTGCGTGGCCCGCTCTCGCAAGCCGATTTGGTGGAGTTGCGCGGTCAAGGTGCTTATCAGCACGTGGCAGAGTTGGTGGAAAAAGGCTTTGTGACCCGCTATCGCAAAGAAGGCTGCCGTTCCCCCTGGTTGCGGGTGACCGATAAGTTTCATCGCTACTTCACGGTAGATGAGCTGGCCAAAAAAGCAGCAGAGGCAGCCTCCTTCCCCGAACAGTAAAAAGGATCCCCGATAAGGGGATCCAGACCAAAAGGATCCCAGCTTTACCCGACGAAGGGATCCCTTCTCAAGCGCCCGTCAAAGTTGGTGTTCGGGCTTTTACTACTTATTAGGCTGAGGGGTGACCCGCAAATAAGGCTTAATTTCCTGATAGCCTTTCGGGAACTTTTCTTTCAGCAATTCCGGATCTTTCAACGAAGGCGGGATGATAACATCGTCACCGTCTTTCCAGTCGGCGGGAGTGACAACGTTATACTTATCCGTCAACTGCAGGGCATCGATCACCCGCAGGAGCTCGTCGAAGTTGCGGCCTGTGCTGGCCGGGTAGGTAAGAATGAGGCGTATCTTCTTGTTGGGATCGATGATGAACACCGAGCGCACCGTCAGGGGCAGCCCTTCTTGGTTGATGTTGGTTTGATCCAACATGTCGTAGAGCTGAGAAACCTTGCGGTCTGCATCCGCCAAGATGGGATAGTTCAGGGTGGTGTTCTGGGTTTCCTCGATGTCTTTTACCCAGCCGACGTGGGAGTCCACATCGTCCACACTGAGGGCGATCACCTTCACACCCCGCTTTTCAAATTCGGGCATCAGCTTCGCAACAGTGCCTAGCTCCGTGGTGCAGACCGGCGTGTAGTCGGCGGGGTGAGAGAACAACACCACCCAGCTATCCCCGGCCCAAGAGTAGAAATCGATTTCGCCGTGGGTAGACTTTTGCGTGAAATTGGGAGCAGTATCGCCAAGTCGGAGAGACATACGCTCTTGATCCTCCGTAAAAGGGTTCAATCCGGTGAGACAGGGATCCGAATCCTTCGATCCGATCCCTCCCGATCTTGCCACATAACTCCACTTTTCCGAGCGGATTGCAGGTGATTTTAAGATTCTTGCTGGCGGGAGGGAGTGCTCCTCCTCTTCCCTGACGCCTTGCGCCCAGGCAGAACGTAAACAATTGCTGCGCGGATCTTAACGTTCCTTAAGTTCTTTGCTGCAGCGGTAGCCCCCTAGAAGTATGCTAGGTAGCACTAGATCCTCTGACGTAAGGTAGGCCATGGAAGAATTGAGGCAAGACGCAGAAACCGTTACACCTTGCAGCTTGGCCACCCTGTGGGCGCAAAAATATGTAGACGAGCTACGGGCACAGGCTGCCTTGGGCGAGCTGCCAGGCGCCCCTCTAGCTGACAAGGTGAAGGGATCTTTGCGCTTTGCCAGCTCCCAGGCCTGGGCGAAGACGGAGCGGCTCTTGGCTGCTGAAATACCGAGGCAGCGGCTGGATCCGGACTTGATTGATCCCTGGCAAATTGCCGAGGATTCCCAGGAGTTATTTGAAAAGGCAGCAGCAAGTTGTGGGGAGGGCCTCTCACCAGCCCGCTTTTCGGTAAAGATCGCGCCATCTTGTGGCCAGCTGCGGGCTCGCTACAGCAAGCCGGATCCGCGGGTACTTGGCTTTTTAAGCATGCAATTTCACTACACGGGGCAAATGGTCCTGCAGGCTCTGCTGCCCCAGGAGCGGGGTCTCTTCCACCCCTACTTGAAGGTCATGGATGACCACCTGTACATGCCTTTGCAGAGGATGTACGAGGCCGCTGCCGCCCAGGCAGGCGATCACTTTTCTGCGCCTTTGGCTGCTATTCAAGAGCTCTTGCCCCTGGTTACCAGCGTGGCAGAGTCCATTTGTGCCGAGGTAGCCCAACGTTTTCCGGACTATCACTGCGAAAGCGGTCCCTTGACAGATCTGAACGTGCGGATTTCCAGCATCCGCGATGTGGAGATGTTTCAGGTGTACTTGGGCCTCTGTGCCCTAGAAGGCAGCATGGCGGCTATCCAGCAGGAGCTGTTTCCCCTCTGTGTGATGCTCTACCCCCCTTTGAAAGTGAGCTGGGAGCTGGTACGGCAGATGCTCAAGCTCTTGGATAAGGTTCTGAGGTCTGGTCTCAGCCAGGCCAGCTATGCCGTCCTGCTGCCCTACCTCCAGACAGTGCAGGGTATGTTCTCGCTGGAGGTTTTTCCTGAAAATGACCCCATCTGGAGCCATCAGCCCGATGTGATGCGCTTTATGGAGACGGCGCAGAATCTGTTGCAAGAATTGCTGGCTCAAAAAGCTTAAAGGCCAGTTAACGCCACCATTCCTATTCCCGCTCGCGACCTCCCAGTTACGCAAGGAAGGGAACATTGGCAGTTGCTGCTCAGCCTGCCTGCAGCTTGGGATCCACCAGCTCGGCTACGAATTGGTGCAGGATGGTGACATAGCGCTCTCTGGCCACCTGCAGCAAGTTGTTGTGATCGGCTCCCTCGATGGGCACCAAGCGTTTGGGATCCCTCGCTGCTTGATAAAGGGTTTCAGCGTGCCAAAAGGGGATCAAACGATCATGGGTGCCGTGCAAAATTAGCAGCGGGCAATTGATCTTGGCCATGCGGCTGAGGTTGTCGAAGCGATCGAAAGGTAGCAGCGGGATGCGCGTCAAGACGCGGAAGGCAGTCACGAAAGTAGATTCCAGGATCAGGCCGCCCACTGGTTTTTGCGCTGCCAGGTAAACCGAGGGCCCGCCCCCTACTGATCTTCCATAGACCAAGATCCGCTCCGGCGGGATCCCTTGGGCAACCAGGTGAGCGTAAGCGGCCTCGATGTCTTTGTAAGCGCCGGCCTCGGAAGGGATCCCTTCGCTGGTGCCGTAACCGCGGTAGTCGTAGGCCAAGACGGCAAACCCAGCCTGCTGCAGGTGCACCAAGCGGGGCAGGATATCCCCCAAGTCTTCAGCGTTGCCATGGCTATAGAGGAGGGTATAAGCAGCAGCCGGATTGGGCAGATATACCGCTGAAATCTGCAGCCCATCAGAGGTCGTGAGCTTGAGAATGGCGTCCCCATCTCGATAGCTGGCGGGACGAGGCAAAAAGATCATTCGCTCCGATTGAAACCAGCCCAGCCAGAGCAGGTAGCCGTACACCACCAGCCCGACCAGCAGCAAGGATCGCCCCACGCGCAGCCATGGGAAGGATCCCCAAACTAGTTGTAGGAGATCTCGGTGGGGCATTGACAGGAAGGCATCGACAAGTAAGTTAAGCTCAATTTGCGGCACTTGCCCAAGGTTCTGCGCTGCTTACAGGCAACCCCTTTCCCATAAGGGAAGAGGGGAGCAGGAAAACTGCATCCTTCAGGGCTCCGCTTGAGAGAAAAAGCATTTCCAAGCACAAACCCCAATCCAGTTGACAAGGGTGTGGGCGACAATGGTGACCAACAGGTTTCCCGACAGCCACAAGCCAATCCCCATGAGGATACCAACCCCGCTGGCCCAGACGGCATAGGGCCAGCCCTGCCATCCCAGCCAATGCAAGGCGCCAAACAAGAGGCCGCTCAGCAGGATCCCGCCTGTCCACCCTAAGGGGCTGGCCACCAGAGCTGACAGCAGCACACCGCGAAACAGCCATTCCTCGCTCCAGCCCGGCAGCAGGCCCACCCAAAGGATATCTCCCCACTGCAAGGGATCCGCCACCCAGTGTAAGTAGGCAGTGGCTGCCCGACGATAGGCTGGCCAGAGCCGGTAAACCCCGCCGCTGAGCAGAGCCACCCCCAGTCCCAGCCCTGCCCCCCACGCCAAGGCTAGGGGATCCCAGCGAAACGGCACGGGAAAGGAGGATCCCAGCCAGATCCAGAGACCCACAATGAGAGCCGAAAACAGGGTGGTGATGCCCATTCCATTCAAGATCTGTTCGCGTGTGCAGGGCTGAATCTGGGAAGTCATGGAGGGGATCCCTAGGCTTCGAACTCCGGAGGGTTAACAGCAGCTGCTGTTTTTATCATCGTTTATCTCAGCGGTCCTAGGTTCACGGCAGGTTGACAGCAACTACAGAGCGTCCCTCAAAACTGCCTCAGCTTGTAAGCCAGCATGGATATGAGCCTTGAGTGTGACCAAAGGGACTCAATCGCCCCCTTGCTCTGTCTTCTGAGCCTCTGTGTAGCGCTTGATAACCTCTCCGGAAACTTGCCCCGCTGTACCCGCGTAGTAGCTTGGGTTCTACAAATAACCACCCCAGAGCCTCTTTTTGAGTTCAGAATGTCTCCCAAAGAGAGCAGGAGCCGTGGAACTTTTAATACCTTGGCAACGACCGCCGGAGCCACCTTGGGAGAAGCAGAAAGAAAAACGTGATTCAAGGCTTAGAGTAGAGAAGGGCTTCCAAGCTTTTACCCTCAGCCCGGCTATACCCCAAATACCCACACCCGAGATGGGTGCAAAGTGCTCCGCACCACGGACGCGACCGAGCGGCGCATTCACCAAGCCATTCAAAACGCGCAGGCTCGCTTCGACAGCGACAAGTTCGCCGACAAATTTGCCCAGCAACTGCGGGGAGAGCCGGGGAACTGAAGAAAAGCGAGCAGGAATGGCTCAGTCGCCTGGGAGCCTTGGGCAACCCAACCAACGGCGGATCTACTGCTGGCCAATTCAAATCTGCGGTGGGATTGTTTTCTGGAGAGTTGCCGCTACCATTACACTTTGAGCGTTGCCACCGGAAACTCCCCGGCGGGAAAAGAAGAGGGGGCTGCGTCCAAAGTGGGGAATTAAGGTCATGTTCCAGCGTATTGCTCTCGGCTCTGCTGCATTGGGATTGCTTCTGGCCATACCCGTCCTTCCCAGCCACGGGTTTGGAGAGCCCCGGGTCGTTCCCGATACCCCGTTCTACTTCGACAACCACCGCTTCGATCGCTACCCAGATGCGGTTGTGGTGCGGGTGGTCAACGGCGACACCCTAGTGGTGCAAATCGAAGGGGAACAGAAGATGCGCCTAATCCGGTTGGCCGGGATCGAGGGTCTCAGCCCGGAAGAAAACCCCTATTACCAGCAAGCCATTGAACTGATGCGGGAGCGCATCCTCTACCGCACCGTCAAGCTGGAAGGGGATAAGCTGCTGCGCAACGTAGATGCTACGGGCTTGGTGGAGGCCTATGTCTGGTTAGAAGGCCATCAGATGAACGCCATGTTGGTGCGCAATGGCCTGGCCCGTATCGTCCCCTACAGCCACAACATCAAGTACGACAGCTACTACGGTGGCCTACAAGAAAAAGCCCAGCAGGAGCGCCTTGGCATTTGGAGCCGTCTCTGAGTTGGCTTTATACTGAACTTCAGTTCTTTATTTAATCTTCAAGGGAGCAGAGAGGAAAGAGCATGACTCTAGTCAATAATAAGCTCAACTATACTGAAAATAATGTATAATATGTTCAGTACGGATTACTACCAGTTGATCTTTCTGTTTACTTTCGAGTCTGCCAACATGGTAGCCAAAGCAAAGCAGAAAATTGGTAGTAAGACGACACGGAAACTGCGCTTTGGGTATTCTACTCAAAGCTTTGCGGGATACCGCCATTCTGTTTGGAAACAAACAGAATGCTATCGCTGCATAGTTGAACAGTGATGTTCAGCAGTGTTCAGCGTAAATGTATCAGCTTCTCCCTTCTCTCCCGTTACTTCCTCTAGGTTATGCCTAGCCTGCCTTGACGGTTGAACCCACTCCAGCCCCCAGGGATCCCAATCGCTGGGTGAGGCGGCTGCCTCTGGTGACCGGCCTTTTGGGCAGCGCCCTCTTGGTCATCAATCGACTGGCCTTTACGCCGGAATTGCTCACCAGCCAGTCCCGTTCAGATGCCTTGGGGATCCTCCTCAGCGCCGTTTTGGTCCTGACCGGCCTGCTGTGGCAGCAGATCCAGCCTCTTCCACCCCAAACGGCCCCCCTGCAGGGGATCCCCGGCTGTGATTGGCATCCCGATCTTTCCGAAAGCGAGAAACTGGAGCTGGCTTGGGCCTCCCATACCCTGCTCAGCACCACCGCCGCCCGCACCGTGGTGATCTGGGTGGGTGGGCGAACCCTCCTACAACGGGGGATCCTAGCCACCCCCGGCCAGATGCCCTCCATTCAGCCCAAGAGCGTTTTACAGCGGGTCTTGCAGACGGGGCGGCCCGTGTATTTGGTGGATCTCAAGCTGTTCCCGGCCCGCGCCGAGTTCGATGGCCTGTTGCCCCCCGGATCCCAAGCCGTGCTGTGCCAGCCCATCGGCCAGAAAGGGTGCTTGATTTTGGGGAGCGATACCCCACGCAGCTTCAGCCGGCAGGAGCAAACCTGGATTGCCGCCATTGCCGACAAGCTAGCAGCCACTCTACTCCCCTCTCCCCCTGGGAGAGGGGCTGGGGGGTGAGGGCTAGGCGGCGCTCTCTAGGCTCACCTGGAACACTTCGCTGAAGGCTTTTTCCACCTTGTAGCCGGAGTCGATGGTTTCCAAGGGATCCTTGCGCAGGCGGTGACGCAAACACAGGCTGATCACCCGACGGATATCGGCGACGGTGACCTCACTGCGCCCCTCTAGAGCTGCCAGGGCTTTGGCAGCCCGGTTGGTTACAATGTCTCCGCGCAGTCCATCCACCTCCAAAGCCGCACATACTCCGGAGATCTTCAAGCGCAAGTCGGGATCCACTGCCACGTTGGGCAAAAGATATTGGGCTTTTTCGATGCGCTCCCGCAGGCGCTGCTGGGAATCGGCATACTTGGCCAAAAAAGCCTGGGGATCGGCGTCGAACTGGCTGCGCTCCTCCACGATCCGCACCCGCAGGGCAGCATCTCGCACCGTTTCGATCTGGACAAACATGCCAAAGCGATCCAGCAGTTGAGGCCGCAATTCCCCCTCTTCCGGGTTGCCGGATCCCACCAGCACAAACCGAGCCGGATGACGAATGGAAATGCCCTCCCGTTCCACGGTGTTCCAGCCTGAGGCCGCCGCATCCAGCAACACATCCACCAAGTGGTCATCCAGCAAATTGACTTCATCCACGTAAAGGATGCCTCGATTGGCCTTGGCCAACAGCCCCGGCTCAAAAGCCTTCACCCCCTGAGCTAAGGCCCGCTCAATGTCGAGAGTGCCACACACTCGGTCTTCTGTTGCCCCCAAGGGCAGATCCACCATCGGCACCTGGATCCAAGTGCTTTCCAGCGTTTCTCCCGCCTGCAGGCGCTCCCACACTTGATCGCTCATCAAGTCCCGCTGCCGCGGGTGGCTGTTGAAGGGATCCCCTTTCACCACCTCGATCTGGGGCAGCAGGTCGGCCAAAGCGCGGATGGTGGTGGATTTGCCCGTGCCGCGATCCCCCATGATCAGCACTCCGCCAATGCGCGGGTCGATCACGTTGAGGAGCAAGGCCAATTTCATCTCCTCTTGGCCGACGATGGCCGTAAACGGGAAAACCGGGCGACGTTCCAAGTTCATAGGGGCAATAACCAGCGATTCATCCCCATTATCCCAGAGGCCACTCCCTTCTGGGTGTCAGATAGGCTGGAAAGGGACTGGAACTGGAACCTAAAGACCAGTTTTCGGTCAAATGGAAAAGCAAGCTCAGTTGTCAGCGTGGACGACGCCCTGGGCTTTCACAGAGAGAAGCAGATAGGATCGAAGCCCGCGGGGTTCATCAGAGTGTTGAACCGGCGTGGGGCCGAAAGCTCACAAAAACCCTAGGCAACCTGAGCAACAGTTGGCGGGTGGGGAGACATCAGCAGTGTCAGGCAAAGCAAGTCGGAGACGGTGGACGGCATTTCCAATCCAAAGCGTGGTCCAAAAAGGGCTGGTGGGTTTGATCTGGGTTTGCACTTGGATCCCTGTGCTGACTGTTTCTCTTGCCGTGGCTCAAACCCCCACCACCTCTGTGGTGTTGAGCGATGAGCAGGTAACAATGTACGCCCGTATCGTCTTGGAGATGGAGCCCCACCGGCAAGAGGCCCAAAAGCGCTCCCAAGCCACAAACGACCCAGCCAGCAAAGATCAAATCCGGCGAGAATTCATCCGCACCGCGACCGAGATCATCACTCGCCACGGTATGACTGTGCCCGACTACAACCGCATTACACTCTTGATCCGCTCCGAAGAGGGCAAAGCTTTGCAACAGCGCATTGAGGCCGAAATTCTCCGCCTGCAAAGCGAGGATCCCCAACCGCCAGTCCGATAAAAGTAAACTACCCGACACCCGCGCTATGCGCAGGGTGCGGGCTTTATCCCAATCCCTAGCGGCCCCAGAGGACAGCTAAGTTTCGGAATTTCAGGCGAGTTTACAGTCGCCCCAAGGAGAGAGATTACTTGAGCAGCGTTATGGTCAGCATCCCCTTCCCACCCGCAGTGTCCACACTTGAACGACTTGCCATTGCGGTAGGACTTACCCCGCTCAGGGTGGATGTGCAGGCATTTATGGCAGGTCTGGCTGGTGTAGGCAGGCGGCACCAGCACCACAGGCACTCCAGCAATGGCAGCCTTGTAGGCTACAAACATCCTGAGCTGGTAGAACGCCCAGTTGTTAGTCCTGCGCCGCTCAGTCTTGCTCCGAGGCTTCTGATTCAGGCGCTCTCGAATGCCTGTCAAGTCTTCAAAAGCTAGTGCCGCACCAATAGCCTGGGCATCCCTGACCAAGGTTTTGCTGATGTTATGGTTCAGCCATGTCTGGTAGCGTCGTTCTCTCCCAGAGAGCCTTCTCAGCAGCCTCCTAGAGCTGCGAGTGCGTTTGGATTGAACCTTGGCGCGTACACGGCTGAACCGGTCACGGACGGCCTGGATGTGTTCTCCACCCCAAGAGCGTCCGTTGCTAGCGGTGGCGATATCCCGCCTGCCCAAGTCAACTCCGATTACCTTGGGAGTCTTGCCAGTCGGGGGAGTATCCAGCTCAACAGCAATGTTGATGTAGTAGTCCCCTTGCTTGGTCTTGGACAGAGTAGCGCTGGTGGGCGTTTGCCCCCGCAGCAAAGCGATTTGATAACCGCCAATCTTGAGCTTGAGCCAAACCCGTCCGCTCATCAGGGTCACGCCCACGGCTTGGTCGGACTCTCGGTACTCAAAAGTACGAGCGTCCAAAGTCAGACTGGTGGGGCGGAACTTGTGGACTTGCTTCACCGCCTTGGCATTGCTAATCACCCGATGGAGCGCCTGACAGACGTGGTTGGCTTTCAGCCCCGTTGCTGCCCTTACCGGCCGATAGACCAAGTGGTGCAGCTTAGCGGTGTTCCAGCAGTTCTTTTGTTTGGCGGCGTCGAGAATCTGGTTGCAAGCATTCGCAAAGCCCTGCAAAGTGCGGTCAATCTCTTGACGCAACTCTTGTGGGACTATCAGCTTGCAACGTACAGAGATAGTCTGGCTCATGGGCTTATTGTAGTTTATCCAGACTTGGCCAGCAAACCTATATGGAGGAGGGCTTTCCTCCCGACACCAAGCCTGCGGCTATGGTTCGGGCCTCCAGCCCGAAAATTTGGTGACTGGGGCCGGAGAATGAAGATAGGCTGGAAGCGAACGTTGGTGTTCATCCAGGCGAGCGGGGGAAAAAGATGAACGAGCCCATGTCGCCGTCAGTACGGGCGGCTATCGAGCGGATGAAGTCTCGTTTGCGCATGACTCGTCGCTTTGGGTTTTGGTTCCAGGCAATCTTGGGGGCGACGGCGCTGCTGCTGTGGTTTGGCTTTTTAATCGGCCAAAATACCGTCTATCGAGATGACTCGCTGGGGGCTGTCATCGCCTTCTGGTTCACCTTGTTTACATTGCTCACCCTGGCAGCCGGTCTATTTTTCAACTGGCGCTACTTGCTCCACGCGGAGCGCCGCTCAGCTTCTGCTGATGCCCTAAGCCAATTGGATTTGCCCAAGCAGTTGCAGTTGGTCACCTATGTCAGCCTCATTGGGGCCTTCCTTGCTTTGATTGGTATGGAAGCCCAAGTGGGCGAGCTGTTGGCGCGCATGTTTTCCCGCACCCAGGCCAACCAGGTGACAGGAGTGCTGCTGCTGGCCGCCAACATCAACGTGACGTTTGCCCACTTCGTCTGCTTGGCAGGGGTTCTCTGGATTACCGGTGTCCTCGACCGTGAGCCCTAGCGCCGGATCCCTGGCCCACCTTTGGGAGTCATGTGGACAGTGGCGAGACGGCTTGTTGTTTTTATAGTCGTTTACAGTCGTTCCAGTTCAGGGCAAGACACCTGAGCTACTGTTCGCGCTAGCGGGACGGAGTCCTTGAAAGGCCTTCTGGCACGGTGCATTTAACGTTTTAGGCGTGGGTGCAGTGTCCTAGTTTGAATCGAAATGACCATAAATGGGCAAAGCAAAGAGCCCCCAACTTGGGAGATAAGCTGGGGGAAGCCCTTTAGGTTTGCTTGAGTTTTCTCCAGACCACCCAGGCCTTTGAGACCTTTGCGACCTCAGTAAAAGCAATGGCTTTACTTAAAGCCCACTGCCGCTTGCCAGACAAAAGCCAGCAGGAAAAACAGAACAGGGATGATCGGCAAAATGTCGATCAGCGGGTCAAACAATTCATAGCCTTCCGGCAAACTGGCCAGGAGCACCATCGCTGACATAGCAACAAACCTCAGGGGAAAATGCGGCTGAAGAAACTGCTTCTTTCAGAATCAAAATAGAGCTTAACATCATCCAGCAGGGATCCGGACTAAGTTCAAGAAATGTAAAGGAAGTGGCGACCTAGAGAACGCCAATGTTAGAGAGGCCCAAAACGACCCCCACTCCCAACAAATGGCCAAAGCTGGCAACCCCGATGACTTCTGGCCAGGTCATTCCCAGTACCGGCCCAGTCTCTGAGGCCACTCCAGAGGAGGATTTGAAGCTCAAGTAAGCCAGCCCTGTGCAGAGCAGAATGATCACGGCGTTCAGGGGGGACCAGGGGCTGGTTTGAGCGGTCAGAGCCAACAGCGCAACAACAGGCATCATGGTTTCCATCCTCAGCTCAGGTTAACCGACCCTTAGATTACCCCTCCTGCTGGGATCCCCTCGCAATCTGCACATGAATTGCAACAGAGGCTGCAACAGAACCTCACACTACGGCTTTTCTCCGGCTTCAGGGGCGGTTTGCCGTTGCCGGGATCCCTCAGGAATCCTTGGCCAGGAGAGGAAGGTGCCCCCATGGCTGGGGTTGTGAGGAAAATAAGGCTTGGGCTGAGAAGCTGGGCAGGTCTCTGCCGTATACTAACGAAAGTTAACAAACTTATCTCTTCGATCTCTTTTCGGTGTGATGACTGGGACGCGCTGCCTCGACCCATCCTCTCTGTCTGCACTGTGCGCACCTAAGGATGGCTGCCGATGACTGTTGCTGCTACTGCTGAATCGGCCCAAAAACCTTTCGCATTGCCTCGTGAGCTGTTGGGGCCACCCTCGGAATTTTGGAATCCCACCTTGCTGATGTTTTTGGCTGCGGTGGTGCTTTCGGCCTCTTGCTTTGGCGGGTACGCCTTTTGGCACTGGCCCAAATGGATGGTGTTCTGGCTCAATTTTGTGGCCCTCTATGTTCTGGGCACGGTGATTCACGATGCTTCCCATGGCTCGGCCCACCGCAACCGCTTTCTGAACGAGGCACTCGGACACGGCTCTGCCCTGTTGCAGGGTTTTGTCTATCCCGTCTTTAAGCGGGTACACATGCAGCACCACGCCCACGTCAACCATCCTGAAGACGATCCAGATCACTATGTCTCAACGGGAGGGCCGCTGTGGCTGATCGCGCCGCGGTTTTTCTACCATGAGGTGTTTTTCTTTAAGCGGCAGCTCTGGCGGAAAGGTCGCTGGGATCTGCTGGAGTGGGGCTTGAGTCGGCTGGTGGTTATCCTGACCTTTGGTCTGGCCGGTTACTTCGGCTACACCGACTACATCATGAACTATTGGCTACCCCCTGCCTTTATCATGGGGTTCTTGCTGGGCTTGTTTTTTGACTACCTGCCCCATCGCCCTTTTCAATCCCAAGAGCGGTGGTACAATGCCCGCGTCTATCCCGGATGGCTGACCAACATTCTGCTGTTGGGGCAAAACTATCACCTGATCCACCATCTCTGGCCTTCTGTTCCCTGGTACAAATACCAAGCAGCCTACTGGGCAGCCAAACCTGAGCTGGACGCGCGCAACTGCCAGCAAACGCTGGGGATCTGGGAGAAGGGAGAGTTTTGGGGCTTTTTGTACGATGCTCTGATCGGTCTGCACTGGCACAAGCCCACTTCAGCTCACCCCGCTGCGCCAGCCAATCCAGAATCGGAGGGATCCCCTGCGGATCCACAGCTTGGCTAGCATGGTTTGGCCAACGCTGCAAGTCCCGCAGGTGCTGCTGTTTGTGGAAGCGGCCAGCCTGTTGCAGGACTCTAGCCAGGTTTTGTTGCAGGCCGGTCGGGCAACGGCAGATTTGCCGGAGTTGATTGCAGAAGCGCAGGCGCGGGCCGAAGTCCAGGTGCAGCTCCTTGGGATCCCGGCAGACTTGCGGGCACAGGTGCGAGGGATCCTCAGGTTGACCTCGCCTCAAGAGGTGTTGGCCTACTTGCAGGACTTGCTGGACAGGGGATCTGGCCCGGATTTGGAAGCCTTTTTGGAGCAGGCGGGATCCGCCTCTACAGTGCTGCGCTTCCCCCCCCTGTTGGTGGGGGCTGTAGCTCTGCAGGTGGTGCTGGAGCGGTTGGACTTTTCTCCAGAAGAGCGGGCTGTGGTGCAAGCCCAACGGGATCAATGGGAACAGGCCCTGGCGGAATTGGCCACTCACCACAGGGTTTCCCCAGAGCCGCTCCGGGCCACTGCCGAGACGGTGCTGCGGGCGGCTTCGGCAGAGGAGCTGCTGCAACTGGGGCAGGATCTCCTTCAAGATCTCCAAGATCTCGCTGTTGCTGATTCTGAGCCAGAAGCCGAGCCTCAGGTGGAATTGGCGGGGCCTCTGCTGTTCATGATGGTGGCGGATTACCTGCTGGCCCAAACGGAGTATCCGCTGACCCCGGAGCAGCGGCTGGACTTGCAAACCAATCGCGCCGAGGCAGAAACCCGCTACTTGGCCATGCAAAAGTTGGGCCGCATTGAAAACTTGGCGGAGCAGCAGGCTTATATTCGATCCTGGATTGACCAAGCTTCCGTACCGGATTTGCTGCAGGCTTTGGATCGCTTTTTCGCGGCGTCTGAACCCAACTCATGAGGCTCAGGGATCGCCGAAGATTTTGGATCCCCTATGCTGGAGTCAAAGGGATCCCACTTGAGGTGCGAAAGTGGACTGGGGCAGCCTGTTCTGGATTTTCCTGATCTTCAGCTCTTTGCAACCTCTGCTGAACCGTCGTGCCCAAGAGTTCCGGCGCTTGATGGCCATTCGGGAGTTGGAGCAAAAGCGGGGCAGCCGGGTGATTCTGCTCATTCACCGCCAGGAGTCGATCAGTTTTTTGGGGATCCCGGTCTCCCGCTACATCAGCATCGAGGACTCCGAACAGGTGTTGAGGGCAATTCGCCTTACCCCACCCAATACCCCGATTGATTTGATTTTGCATACCCCCGGTGGCCTGGTGCTGGCTACGGAGCAAATTGCCCGCGCCCTGATCCGCCATCCGGCCAAAGTGACGGTCTTCGTGCCTCACTACGCCATGTCGGGGGGGACGATGCTGGCCCTGGCCGCCGATGAAATCGTCATGGATGCCAATGCAGTCCTGGGGCCGGTGGATCCGCAGTTGGGGGGGTATGCTGCCGCCAGTATTCTGCAGGTGGTGGCGGATAAACCCATTGCCGAAATCGACGACCAAACCCTGATCCTGGCGGATCTGGCCCGCAAAGCGATGCAACAGGTACAGAACTTCGTGCGGGATCTCCTGAAGGACGATGTGCCCAAGCGCAAAATTGCCCCCGAACGCATCGAGCCCCTCATCCAGTACCTAACCAGTGGACAAGTTACCCACGACTACCCGATCACTGCCGAAGAAGCCCAAAGGTTGGGCCTGCCCATTTCTACCGAGTTGCCACCCCAAATCTATGCCCTGATGGACTTGTACCCACAGGCCACCATGGGCCGCCCTTCCGTGCAGTACATCCCCATCCCCTATGATCCCCGCCCCGCTCTGCCCAGAGGGGGATCCCGCTCTGGCTTAGGGTGAACTCTTGGCGTAAGCTTCCATAGCTTCCAGGCGCAGCCCCCCTGCCCGGCGAAACAGCTCTTGTCCGGTGTGCAGATGGCGGTCGTCGAAGTTCAGGGGGAAATACTGCAGCTCCTCTAGAGCGTCCTCTAGGTGGTTGAGGGCGTAGTAGAGGCGAGAAGCCACTCCCCCCAGGCTGCTGGGATTGGGGAGGCGGCCAAAGATCTGCTGGGCTTGGGCCAGTTTCTGCGCACACTCTTCCAGATAGTCAGCAAAAGACTGCAACAGGTTGGGATCAAAGGGATCCGCCGCCAAAGCATGCAACTGAGGCTCTAGGGAAGACAGCAGGGGCCCCAAAACTCGGTTTAGGGGGGTGTAGACCTGTTGGATCCAGGCTGCGCGGGCGATGGCTTCGTGGCTGACGGTTTCACGGGGGGATCCCGTCGGCTGAGGGCAGGGTGAGGTGCGGCTGGAGTGCAATTGCCGGTCGTAGTCGCGGCGAGATTGCGGATCTTTGAGCACCGCGTAGGCAGCGTTGATCTGGCGGATGCGCTCAGCGGTGGCCCGATCTTTTTTGGCCAGCAGGCTGTCGGGATGGTGGTACTTGACCAAACGACGGTAGGCGGACTTGATCTCCTCCGCCGTCGCCCCCACGGAAACGCCCAAAACTTCGTAGTGGGATCCCACTCCCGATCCGCTCTCCATAACCCCTAGGCTTGCCGGAAAGAAAAGAAACTTCCACATTGTACCTGCAGCCTAGAATAAAGGTGAGTTTTCCGGTGCTGCCCCATGTCTTCCGCCTCGCCCCAGGGATCCCCCAACCCTTTCAGTGCCCTCTTGGGGGCCGCCATCGCCGTCAGTTTGGGCTACGGGTTCTTTCAACTGCTGCTCTCGATGTTGGCCAAGTTGCCGCCAATTGAGGTGGAGATTGGATCGTTGGCCCGCGGAATCAGCATTCTGGTGCGCTACCTGCTGGTCGGTTCCGTTTCCCTGATTGCCTTCATGTTTGCCATGGTGGGGTTGGGGCTGGCGGCCTATTGTGTGCAATTGCTGGGCGAGCGGCTGACCTCCTCTCGGCGCTGAAGCTGGGGGCACAACCTCTGGCCGACTCGTTGGGCGTTTATCATGATGAGCCAGCTTCTTCTCAGCGCAGCACCACCTTGGGGGAGAGCAACAAAGTCAGGGATCCCTGGCGGTAGTCAATCCGGCCTTCCGCAAAGCGCACTTGGGCCAGGCCCGCTTTTTTGAGGGTGATCGCGTCGGCATGGGCCGGGTTCAGCCCAATGGCCGTTTGCACCCACAGGCTCAGATCCGGCTGGTGACCGACCAGAGCCAAAGACGCCAGAGGTTCCCGCTCTGCTTGCCAGCGCACCAGGTCAGCAAAACTGCCGCCCGGAGCCAGCGGTTCAAACACCTCCACAGCTTCGGCCAGGTTCTCGTCCAAAAAGATCTCAGCCGTCTGCCGAGCCCTCACCAGGGGACTGGTGAGCAGGAGATCCCACCTCCAGCCCATGTTCTTGAGCTGGCGGGCAATCTTGCGGCAGCGCCTGCGACCTTCGTCTGTAAGGGCCCGAAAGGCATCCTCGACTTCTGGCCGGGGTTCCTCGGCTATGCCATGGCGAATAAAATCCACGGCCAATTCCTGTCGGGCAGTCTGCTTTTCTGCCGCCCCCTGATAGTGCTCCGCACCGCTAACGCGATAGTGCTCCGCACCGCTAACGCGAACGCTCTCCTGTTGTTCAGACCCAGAGACCATAGAACTCCGTCCTGTCAGCGCGAACGGCACTGTCAAATCTTGACTGCCAAATCTTGGAATAACTGTAACTCTCCCAGAATACTGTGGGAAAAAAGCCCACTCCCTCTACGGCAGCACTTCCGCGACAAAACCAGAGATCACGAAGAAGACGAGGGGTTATGCAAGCGCTGGCTGACCAAGGTGCGCCCCTCCTGGGTGTAGAGCTGCCAGTAGTTCCAGTAGTTGCCAAACACGGACTTCACATAGCCCCGGGTTTCGGGGAAGGGGATCTGCTCCACAAACACGTCCGGATCCCCGAAGCCAAAGCGGTTCAGCCATCTGGCCACGTTGCCGGGGCCACCGTTGTAGCTGGCCAGGGCCAGCAAGGTGTTGTCTTGGTAAGTGCGGTGGGTGTAGTCGAAGTACCAGGATCCCAGGTAGAGATTGTCGGCGGGGTTGGTGAGGCTGTACTGGGCCAGGCCGATCTGCTGGGCAATCCAGCGGCCAGTAGCGGGCATCACCTGCATCAAGCCCAAAGCCCCCGAGGCCGAGACGATCTCTGGCTCAAAGCGGGATTCCTGCCGGATCAAAGCCGCCACCATCAAGGGATTGAGGTTAAATTGCCGTGACCAGTGGGCCAAGCCGGGTTGGGCGTAGGGATCCCCGCTCCAGGAATTGTCTGGGCCGGCATAGTAGTGCAGCGGATAGATGGCCTGCCAGAAATCTTGGCGCTGCCTCAACGTCTCCAGCAGGGGATCCGGCTCTTCGCTGAAGCGCAAAGCAGCCACCTGGTTAATGCCCCGCAGGTGATCTCCGGCGCTGTTGCGCAAAATGCCCGTGACAAAGCGCTCGGCAACGCTCATCTGGCGGGGATCCCGCTGCACGGGAGTTTCGCCCTGCCAGCGTTCCCAGGCCAGTTGGCTGGCTCCCATCAAATGCAGGGTTTGCGTAACTGCAGAGACCCCTGGCAACGGTTGGCGCACCGGCTGAAAATCCACCTCAACCCTTTTGCGCCCGCTGTAGAAATCCCCCACCGGCCAGCCCAGTTGCACTGCCGACCGCCAGCCGTAGTAGGTGTGGGGAAACTGCCGCAGTACCTGCCGATAGGTCTGCCGAGCTGCAGCCACATCCCCCTGCTGTTCCCGCCATTTGCCCGCCCAGTAGAGCAGTTGTGCCCCCATTTCTGTATCCCGCTGAGCAGATCCGATCTGTTGGGCCAGGGCGATGGCTTGGCTGAGATTGCCTGCTTGTGCTTGGCTCCAGGCCACTGTCCAGGCGGCATTGGCTGCAGCTTCGCTGGCTGGAAAGCGATCCCAAAGGGCTTGCCGAGTAGCCTGGGCCGATTGGGGGCTGGCGTTGCGATCGTAAAGCTGGCTGAGGCTAAGCAACGCCTCTGGAGCTTCTTTATCTGAGCCGGCTCCCACCTGTCGAAGCAAGTCGATCGCCGTCGGCAGGTCGCTCAGTTCCGCCAAACGGCGGCGGGTGAGAGAAGCCTCTGGCCCATCGGGAAACTGTGCCAGCAGCGCTTGGTAAGCCGCTTTGGCCTGGGGAAACTCCCGCGAGATCTGGTGGCTGCGGCCCCAGCGGTAGAGGTTCTGAGAGGTGGCGGGGGCACGCCCATAGGCCCGGGCAGCTTTGCCGTACTCCCGTTGCTCCCAGTAGGCATCGGCGAGGATCTGCCAGTCGGAAGCCGTGAGGGATCCCTCTTGAGCCTGCCGCCAGCGATCCAGCAACGGCGTTAGCCCAGGGGTTTGCGGGTGATGTTGGGCCAAATCCCGCAGCAGGTCATAGCGGTCGGGATCCAGCTCCAGCAAATGCTTGAGGGCACGTCCAGTCAGCGGGTGGGTGGGAAATTGCTGCCGCAGCCGATCCACCTGGCCCATCCCCCAGAGGGCGTAGGCGGCCACAGGACTGTGGGGATATTCCTGCAAAATCTGGGGCCACCAGATCCCTTGGGCTGTTTCCTTATCCTGCAACTGTTCATAGGCTTGGGCCCTGAGCTTCCAAATCTCTTCCCTCAAAACCGGCAGGCTCTCTTCCAGCCCTTGCAAATCCTTCAAGGCAGATTGCGCTTGGCCGGCTTGCAGCGCTGCGTAGGCCCGCAGAAAGGCCGTTGTGGAAGTTTGGGGCAGTTGCGTCGGATCCCTGTCTTCTGGTGCAGAGGCCACCTCCGCGGTTTCTGCCCAGGATGAGGTGTAGAAGCCCCAGACGGCCCCACCCAGAGCTGCTCCTGCTGCCAGCACACCGGCAGCCCATCTTATCCAGCGTCGTTGGCTGCTTGTCAGGATCCCCATGCTTTACCTCCCCACCACCTCTGAACTACGATACTCAACCTGACTGCGTTGAGTCACCAGACAACTCGATACTTGCGAAACGGCTGGAAAGCTCACCTGGCAAGCGGTCACCGAGCATTGGGGCCAGACGATAAGCAGGGAGAGGAGCAGTTCTTTCCTCTTCAAATTTCAGACAGCAGTGAAACAGCTCATTTCCCCAATTGCGCTGTCGGGCTTTCGCTGCGGTACACCTTGGCCCCGACACTGCGCAGCTTTTCATCAATGGCTTCGTAGCCCCGGTCGATGTAGTGCAATCCGTGGATCGTGGAGCAGCCTTCAGCCGCCAGACCGGCCAACACCAGGGCTGCACCCGCCCGCAGGTCGGCGGCCACCACCGGAGCGCCGGAAAGGGACGGCACCCCTCGGATCAGGGCCACTCGGTTCTTCAGGCGAATATCGGCTCCCATGCGATTCAGCTCGGGAATGTGGTGCATGCGGTTTTCAAACACTGTCTCCTCAATGGTGCAACTGCCCTCGCTCAAGGCGGCCAAGGCCATGATCGGCGCCTGCACATCGGTGGGGAAACCGGGATAGGGCAGCGTTTGAATATCGGTTGCCTGACAGAGCCAGCCTGAGCTCAGTTGAGCTGGGGCAATGCGCAACCGGTTTGGGCCTTCCTCTTCCACCCGCAGCCCCATCGCTTGCAACTTGGCGATCACCGCCCGCAGATGATCGGGAATGACAGGGCCAACCGTGAGGTGAGAGCGGGTAATGGCCCCGGCAATGAGATAGGTGCTGGCCTCGATGCGGTCGGGAATGACCGTGTACTCTGTTCCATGCAAGCGGGGCACCCCTACCACCACAACCGTATTGGTGCCGACACCGCGAATGCGGGCCCCCATGGCTTGACAAAAGCGGGCCAGATCCGCCACCTCCGGCTCTTGGGCGGCGTTCTCGATCACCGTTTCTCCATCCGCCAGCGTAGCGGCCATCATCAAGGTCTCGGTGGCACCGACGCTGGGATAGTCCAGGTAAATTCGGGTTCCCAACAATTTACGGGCATAGGCATGAACCACCCCATGCTCGATTTGGACCGTTGCCCCCAAGGCTTGCAGACCCCGCACATGCAGATCCACGGGACGAGACCCGATCGCACAGCCACCGGGCAGGGGAACTCTGGCCACCCCCAGCCGCGCCAACAGAGGCCCTATGATGAAAAAGCTGGCCCGCAACTGGCTGACCAATTCATAAGGGGCTTGAGAGGTTTTGAGGGAGCTGGCATCCAGGTCCAGGGTATTGCCAACATGGGAAACCTTAACTCCCAGCGTGGCCAGGATCTGCCCCATGCGTTCAATGTCCAGCAGACGCGGCACGTTGTGAATTCGACAGGCCTCAGGAGCCAAGATGGCCCCGGCCATCAGCGCCAAGGCAGAGTTTTTTGCCCCGCCAATAGGGATGTGACCACTCAGGGTCTGCTTGCCAATGATTTTCAGCACTGGCCCCATCATCTCTGGCGCGGTTGCCATGCCGGTCTGGGGCGGCGTCAGGCCAGCCTCTAGGGGATCCGCCCCGCTGACGCGATTGTCAAAACCTTTCAATCTCCCTCCTCACCCACAAAAAATAGGCGAACCCTTCTCAGAGAATACTCTGGGGATCACAGCAGCGGCTAAACTCGCAAGCCAAATTGGGTGTGAGGAAGAAGTTCCCATGGCTGTGCTTCTATCCTGCAGCAGCGGACAGGGGAGCGGCTAGGCCAGTTCACCAGATGCAGGCTCTCAGCGAAGGCAACTGGGGGGCAGCCCAACAGCAGGGGGCGGTATGATGGATGCTCAGGGGAAGTGCTTGCAAGGAAAACAGGAAGGAGACAGCCGATGATCGCCACTCAAGTCTCTGCCCAAGAGTTGTTTCGGGCCGCCTATGAAAACCGCTACACCTGGGATCCCGCTTTCCCGGGCTACAGCGCCGAGGTCACCTATTGGGATGGGGAGCGCACATTCGTTGGGCAGGTGCGAGTGGGGGCAGACCTAAAGGCCACCGTTACGGGCGTAGAAGATGAGGAAGCTCGAAAAGCCATTCACAACCAACTTTGGGAGATTGCCATTCACCGGGTGCGCCGCAGCTTCGACGAGACCCATGGGAACAACACCTTCCGTTACGGCCAAACCCTGCCCGATGGCACAGTGGAGATCCTGGTGGGGGGCAAAGCCGAAGGGGATCGCTACCACGTGCGCGATAACCAGGTTACTATGGTGCACCGGCATATCCACGGAGTGGTGGTTACCATCCACACCTTCAGCAGCCACGATACCGGCGAAGGCTATCTTTCCCACCGCTACGATTCCGTCTATCACGATCCCCAAACGGGCGAGCAAAAAGGCGGGCGCAGCCAATTCGAGGATCTGTACACAAAAGTGGGCAAGTATTACATCCTCTCGGAGCGGCGTATCCAGACGGAGACGGAAACCGGCCCTGTGGAGAAGCGCTTCACCTTCAGCAACTTGACCTTGCTGGACACTGGGGCGTGAGCGACCCGGCATTGACCCCAGCAGGGTAGGGGGCCAGCTCTCCCGTTCGTCACTGTTGGGCAGCTACCGGGAGGCTGAGTTCACGCCCTTCTTGGCGGCCAAGCCTTTCTCGATAACGGGAAAGCCGATCTGTAGGCTTTCAAGCTTTGTTGCAGAACGATCCTCCCGGTTAGAAAAAGCAAGAGAGCCTGAGCTATGCTTTGAATATTCTCCCGCCTGCGATTGGCATGGACAACACCACAGCAAGACCCGACCCGGATGCCGAAGCCCCCATTGGTGCCCCTGACCTGATCATTCGCCCCGCCCAACTGGGGGATCTGGAGGCTGTGGAAGAGATTTTGGCGCAAGCCTTTGATGAAGAGTACAGCAGCCGCTCGGTGGATATTCGTCGCCAAGTGCGGCGGTTGCGCCAGTGGTATGGGCCCCTGAAAACCCTGACCCTGTTTCCCAATCGCTTCCAGCACATGTTTACAGTGCATGTGGCGGAGCTGAAGGGCAAGATTCAGGGGGTGATTCAGGTTTCTCCCTTCAACCATTCCCGCAGCACCTGGCGGGTCGATCATATCGCAGTGGCGCCCTCTGCCCAGCGACAGGGGGTGGGATCCCGGCTGCTCAAGCACTGCATGGAGCACTTTCGGGAAGCTCGCACCTGGATCCTGGAGGTGAACATCCACAACAAGGGGGCAATGGCGCTCTACCGGCGCAACGGCTTCCAACCCTTGGCTCAGATCACCTACTGGTCGATTCCAGCCGATATTCTGGCAGCTCTCAGCCAGCACGAGCCCAAATTGCCCAACCTGGTGCCGGTGACCAACCGGGATGCCTATGCCATCTACCAACTGGATACGGGATCCATGCCGGCCACTGTGCGCCAGGTGTACGACCGCGAGGTGAACGATTTTCGCACTAGCCCACTGGATTGGCTTTTGGAGCAGGCCAAATGCGCCATTAGCCAGACGGAGCGGGTGGAAGTGTGTGTTTACGAGCCCGAACGCAAAACCGCCATCGGCTACTTCAACTTGAAGTTGGATCGCACCGGGCAGCAACCTCATGTGGCCAAGCTTACGGTTCACCCTGCCTACACTTGGCTTTACCCCGAACTCATGGCCAAGATGGCCCAGCTTACTCAGGCTCATCCGCCGCAATCTCTGGCCTTGGCCTCCACCGATTACCAGCCGGAACGGGAGGAGTTCTTGCTGAAGCTGGGAGCCCAGGATGTAGAGCGGACGTTGCTGATGTCGCGTTCGGTGTGGCACAAAATCCGCGAAAGCCGCCTCTTTACCTGGGATAGTGCTTATCTCAACGCGATGCTGCGGGGATTACAGGTGAAGCAGCCGGTGCCGGAGCGGTTTGAGGGGCCGCCGGAGGGCTGGGTAGAGCATCACTTTCATCCCATCAGCCCAACTGAGCCGGATCCCAGCTCTGGTCGCGTCGGCGGTGTGGAGCATGACTCTAGTCAATGATACGCTGGACTATACTGAAAATAATGTACAGTATGTTCAGTATGTCTGCTTGGTATGGCTAGGTATGTAAAACCGAGAGAAGCGGCGGATTATTTCGGGGTGTGTCTCCACACTTTGAGGCGATGGGAACAGAAGGGCTGGATCAAAGCAATACGTACGCCATCCGGTAGGGCGAGAAGGTATGACCTCGACAGCTACATCAGAACGCCAAAGAAAGTCAAACGAGTCGTTTTGTACGCCCGAGTCAGCAGCCGAGGGCAGAAGCCAGACTTGGAGAGACAGATTGCAAGACTGGTTAACCTCTATCCTGGAGCCGAAGTGGTCGGAGAGATTGGCGGCGGTCTCGACTTCAAAAGACCGAAGTTCCTTGCCTTATTGGAACGAGTTCGTGCGGGAGATGTCGGAACAATTGTGGTCGCTCACCGGGATCGACTCTGCCGGTTTGGATTTGAGTTCGTTGAGTGGTACTGCCGTCAATACGGATGCGAAATCTTGGTTCTCGATGACGATCACCTTTCTCCCCAACAGGAACTGGTTGAGGATATCCTCACCATCCTGCACTGCTTCAGCAGTCGGCTCTACGGACTCAGGAAATATCGGGCTGCAATCGAGAAAGATAAGGATTTATCCGGAACCAGCGCTGGCTAAGGCTTGGAAGCATTGGCAAGCGGCATGCCGGTACTGCTACAACCAAGCGATTGCCTATCAGCGTCAGCATGGTGCTCCAAGAACGGCCAGAAAGCTGCGGGACATCATCCTGCGCTCCGACCTGCCTGGGTGGGTGAAGGACGCCCCCTGCCACATCAAGCAGAACGCGGTCGTCGAGGCGTGGTTGGCGTTTCGCCGAAGCAAAGACGCGAGGTTTCGCAGTGTGCGGGACAGGTCGCATACGCTGCAATTCAACGCCGGCAACTTTCGCAATGGGACGTGGTATCCGAAACTCACCCGAGGTTTGGCGTTCCGTGCATCCGAGGAGATGCCCAGAGAATGGGCACGTGGAACTGAGCTAATGCGGGCGAAAGACAGATGGTATGCTATCTTTCCTGAGCCCGTGAACGAGCAGTGTTCGTTAGCAAAGGGGGTTGTTGCGCTTGACCCTGGGGTAAGAAGCTTCCTTACAGGGTTTGATGGGGCAGGTTTTGTAAATATTGCCAAGGGGGACTTTGGCAGGATCGTTCGGCTGTGCTACCACCTAGACGATCTGCAGTCTAGGCTGAGTAAAGCACCGAGACCCAAGCGTAGGCGAATGCGGCAAGCGGCGTTTCGTCTGCGGGAGAGAATCAGGAACTTGGTGGACGAGTGCCATCGCAAGGTAGCGGCGTTCCTAACGGATAACTACCGATTGATATTCCTCCCCACTTTCGAGTCAGCCAAGATGGTTGCCAAGGCAGGGAGGAAGTTTGGTAGCAAGACGGCAAGGGCGATGCTCACCTGGGCGCACTATCGGTTCAAGCAGTTCCTGAAGTTTCAAGCCAAGAAGAAAAACGTGGTCGTCGTGGAAGTATCGGAAGCGTACACCAGCAAAACCTGTACCAAGTGCGGGCACATCCACACCAAGTTGGGTGGCGCAAAGGTGTTTAGATGCCCAAAGTGCAACCATAGGCTACCACGGGATTGGCAAGGCGCTCTGGGTGTTATGCTCAGAGCTTTGCGGGATACCGCCTTTCTGTTCGGAAACGGACAGAATGCTATCGCTTCACCGTTGAGCAGTAATGCTCAGCAGTGTTCAGCGTAAATGTATCAGACTCCCAATCTGAGGCTTCTCCACCCCCTAGCTAAGGGAGAGAGAGCCCCAATCCTGGCTTGCTTGCACCTTGCGAAAAACGGATGAAAGACCCGAAGGGCAATTCTACTGCAGATCCCTCTTGGCGGGCGCTGATTCAGGCGGCACTGCACCGGAACCGTAGCGATCCCGGTGTGCGGTATTTGCAATTGGCCACGGTGGATCCCCAGGGGCATCCGCGCAACCGCACGGTCGTTTTCCGGGGGTTTTTGGGCGATACCGATCGCATTCAATTGGCGGTGGATAGTCGCAGCGAGAAGATCCGACAAATTGCCCACTGCCCCCAAGCCCAGATCTGCTGGTATTTCTGCAAAACCCGCGAGCAATTCCGCATCGCTGGCACCCTTGAGGCCATCGCCGCCGATCATCCGGATCCCCAGGCCCAGCGCCAGCGGCAGCAGTTGTGGCAACAGATATCGGAAAAAGGACGGCTCCTCTGGTTTTGGCCGGAACCCAAAGGGCCGCTCGCCCCGCCAGAGGCTTTTATTCAAGAGTTGCCGAAAGAGAAAGATCCGCTGCCCCCGCAGACTTTTGTGGCATTACTGCTGGAGCCAACGGAGGTGGATCACTTGCAGCTTAAGGGAGATCAGATCTATCCCCAATTGCGGACGGTGTACGAGCGCACTTCCAAAGGGTGGCAGCGTCAGGCCGTGAATCCCTGAAGGCGATCCAAACTTGCTTAGCTTGGTCTGGAGTGGGGGATCCCTTCTTTCCTTGACGTTCCCCGAAAGTCCAAAGAATAGAGGAATGGACGTGTTAACGTAGCTGAACGATCGTGTTCTGCACGGTGGGGGCGTTATCCTCTGATGGAACTCTGTACGCGTATGGCTGGTCTATCAGGGGTAGGGCAGCAGTTGATGCCTTTTGTCTAACTCGACACGTATCACTTTGGCTTGCAGTGGTCTCGATGTGCGTCTTGATCTGCTCATTCGCTCAGGCTGTTGCCTCTTTTTTCGCCGGCGGCCCATTGCTGAACAGAGCTTTGAGGGGCAAGGGATCCCTAGTGTTGTCTGTCGCTTTGGTTGGGGTAGGGGTTCTTGTGCAGGGATTGAGAGCACAAACTCTGGAGAAACCGATGCTGGAAGCCTTGGAAGATTCTGTTGAGGGGAATGTTATCCCTGTTCTGCCCTCAGAGCCTGTCTTATCCCCCCAGGCTGCCCCCACCTCCGCCCGTACGGGACCCTTTCGGGTCGGCAATCGCACGCCCCATCCGGTTCGGCTGGTGATCTTGATGCGCAGCGGCGAACGGATGATCAATCCGGAAACGGCCCACTGGGACTTTGCCCCTGGAGAGGGGGGGAGCGAGGGATTGCTGCTGAGCTTGGGAGAGGAACCGCTGCAAATCGGCCCCGGAGACATTGTGGTGGCTTTCGCCCTGGATGGAACCCGCCGCTATTGGGGGCCCAATGTGGTGGGAGAGTCTCTGGCCCCGTTTTGGGATGGGGAGAGCGGCTCCTGGTCGATGATCTTGCAGCCTTAGGGTGCTGATACATTTACGCTGAACACTGCTGAACATCACTGTTCAACTATGCAGCGATAGCATTCTGTTTGTTTCCATTCGCGTCAGCGGGACGGAGTCCGAACAGAATGGCGGTATCCCGCAAAGCTTTGAGTAGAATACCCAAAGCGCAGTTTCCGTGTCGTCTTACTACCAATTTTCTGCTTTGCTTTGGCTACCATGTTGGCAGACTCGAAAGTAAACAGAAAGATCAACTGGTAGTAATCCGTACTGAACATATTATACATTATTTTCAGTATAGTTGAGCTTATTATTGACTAGAGTCATGCTCCGCGCGCAGCTTGGACATTTGCAGCGGTCACCTCAAACTCCTCTGGGGCAACTTCTCCATTCCTCACTCTTCTGGGCCAAAGGGGGAGGATCCAAGCAACAGAACATTTTGAGAACAGTCTCCAAACCATAGTCATTTCAAGCTAGATTGAGACACTCCCCAAGCGCTCTGTGCCGCTGCCGCGACCAACCCCAGCTCTTCTCCCAGAGAGAGAGGGAAGTTAGGGAACAATGCAACAGAAATGTTTCATTCCTGTTTAATAATGACTACACAAGTGGCTGCGCAGTTTATAGCTCTGTAGGGTGTTGGCCAGCAGCATCGTTACCGTCATCGGCCCTACGCCTCCCGGTACGGGCGTGATGGCAGCGGCCAGCTCTTTGACCGCTTCATAGTCCACATCTCCCACCAATTGCTCGGCTCCGGTGGGGGTCTCGATGCGGTTGATGCCAACGTCGATGACCACCGCGCCGGGTTTCACCATGTCTGCCCTCAATAGGCGGGGGCGGCCCACGGCCATCACCACAATGTCGGCGGCGCGGGTCACTTCTGCCAAGTCGGGGGTGCGGGAGTGGGCTAGGGTGACCGTCGCATCGGCGGCCAACAACATCAAGCTCAAGGGCTTGCCCACCAAGATGCTGCGACCGACCACCACTGCCTTTCGGCCTGCAATCGGGATCCCTTCTGCCTGCAACAGGCGCATCACGCCCAAAGGGGTACAACTGCGTAGGCCGGGCTCGCCGCGCAACAGCCGGCCCAGGTTGAGGGGATGGAGTCCATCCACATCTTTGTCGGGATTGATGGCCAGAAGGGGGGGGATGGGATCCCAGCCGGGGGGCAGGGGCAGTTGGACGAGGATGCCATCCACCCGCTCGTCCTGATTGAGTTGGTCGATGGTGTCGAGCAAATGGGCAGGGGAGTCTTGGGCGGAAAAATGTCGGCCAAAAGAAGCAATGCCCAACCGCTCACAGGCCCGCTCTTTGCCACGCACGTAAGCCGCACTGGCGGGATCCTCTCCAACCCGCAGCACTGCCAATCCCGGTGGCCGCCCCACCTGGGGTATCCAAGCTTGCACTTGGGCGGCCATCTCCGCTTGCAAGCGGGCGGCTAAGGCTTTGCCATCGAGGATCTTTGCGGGCATGGGGGCGCAAGGATAAAGACAACCATCCAACGACCATCCATAGTGAAGCAGAATGGCGACAGCAGTGCAGGGGGAATGATCAGGTGGGATCCCTATGATTCGGGCAGGTCTTCTTCCTCTTGGCCCAATTCCTCGATGATGATCTCCACCTGCTGCCGCTTTTGCTCTAAAAAGTCCGCGCAGGTTTTCAGGGTTTGGGCGGCCTGTTGAAAGCGCTCCACCACTTCCGCCAGATCCAGTTCCCCCGATTCAATCTGGGCAATCAAAGTTTCCACCTCGGCAATGGCTGCTTCATAGCGCCACGGCTCCTCACGTTTGCGGCGGCTCATGGCTCTCCTCTACTCGTACCCATAGGCTTCCCGAGGCCAGTTGTATCATCAGGCGGGTTTGGGGAGGCAGGCGATGGGTGCGGATCAGGGATCCCTCTTCATCTCGCACCAAGGCATAGCCCCGTTTCAGAATGGCTTCGGGATCGAGCGCTTGGAGGCGATCTTGCAGGGCCTGTTGGTGCTGTTGGTGTTGCCGGAGGCGATGGCGCACGGCTTGGAGCAGGCGATGTTGGTGTTGGGTCAAGCGATCCTGAGCCTGTTGCAACAGCCGCTCTGGATGCACGTAAGCCAGGTGGTGTTGGGCCTGCTGCAAACGCTGCTGGGCTTTTTCCAAAGCTTGGCGAGTGCGTTCGATCAACTTCTGGCGCAACTGGGATCCCTGACGCTGCAATTCCCCCAGATCCGGCACGATCCGCTCGGCAGCTGCCGTTGGGGTATGGGCGGCGTAGTCGGCAGCGTAGTCAGCCAGGGTTTCATCCCGCTGGTGGCCAATCCCGGTGACCACCGGGATCCGACATTCGGCAATGGCTCGCACCACCCGCTCATCGTTAAAACAGGCCAAATCTTCGCTGGCTCCACCGCCCCGCGCCAAAAGAAGCACTTCCGCCCGCCCATCCTGTTCCACCCGGCGAATGGCCCGCAC
This sequence comes from Thermostichus sp. OS-CIW-26, assembly GCF_054058395.1. NCBI lineage: Bacteria > Bacillati > Cyanobacteriota > Cyanophyceae > Thermostichales > Thermostichaceae > Thermostichus > Thermostichus sp. OS-CIW-26. The sequence goes on from NZ_JBSSAG010000010.1 coordinate 33,366, forward strand.
AATTGATTCCGGGGCCGCCTCCCCTTGCACTTGAGCTGGGGAGAACAGCACCCGTAGCCCGGGGTAGCGCTGGTTGAGGGTGCGCCGAATATCTCCCCAGCCGGCAGCGTGGGGGGAACTGACGACGGCAATGCACTGGGGGTGAACAGGCAGAGGTCGTTGGTTATCGAACAAGCCCTCAGCACTGAGGCGGGCCTTGAGCTGTTGAAATCGCAACGCCAACAGCCCTTCCCCGGCAGGCAGCAATTGCCAGATGACGAGGCGATAATGGCTGCCGCCACTGTAGATGCCGATTTGCCCAAGGGCGAGCACCTGCTGCCCCACTTCCGGCCAGAAGCTGAGCCTGGAAGTTTGGCCCTGCCAGACCACCCCCTTGAGAACGTCACCGGTTTCCGGATCGGTCAGGGTCAAGAACAGGTGGCCATTGCGGTTGCGCTGGCAACTGGATACTTCCCCGCTCACCCACAGCCTGACCAAGTAGGGATCCCCGGCCAGCAGCGATTTCAAATAACGGGACACTCCCCCCACCGAGAGCAGGGGAGCTTCATCCGTGAGCAAAAACTCCATCCCACTGCTGCGGGCGGCCAAAGTCACTTCTGAAGGGACAGGATCGCGCATCCAGGGTTCTCGAATAGCGATGGGACTTGTCGGGATCCCATCTAGAATAGGCGACAACCGGGCGAGAGAGGAGGTGAGCTGGCGGGTGACCTTCGCCCAGTGGCTGGGGCTAGGGGCGCTGTTGGGCCTGCTAGTTCTGCTTTGGCAGATCCGGCAGATCCTGCTGTTGGTGTTCGCGGCCATTGTGTTGGCAGTAGCATTGGATACCTTGGCCCAGATCCCACAGCGCTACGGCTTTCGGCGTGGCCCCTCAATTGTCATCACCAGTTTGACGGTTTTGGTGGCCGCGATCTTGGTGGGGCTAATCGTGGTGCCCCCCCTGGCAGAGCAGTTGCGGCGGCTGTTTACCGATGGGGTGCCCGCCGGGATCGTGCAAGCGCAGCGACTGTTCGAGAGCTTGATCCTCTCTTTGCCGACGGATATTGAGCTGCCGACGCTGCGGGAATTGGCCAATAGCTTGGTGCCCCAGGCCACCGAGTTGGTGCGACAGGTGCGCGACTTTTTCTCCGAGTCCTTCACTGCCTTTTTTGGCACCCTGCTCAACCTATTGTTTGTAATCATCCTCACCATTTTGTTGTTGGCGGATCCCCAAGCCTACAGTCGCGCTTTTGTCTCGGTTTTCCCGGCCTTTTACCGTCCCCGCATTCGCTACATCCTCAAGCGCTGTGAGCTGGCGCTGCGAGGGTGGCTGATGGGGATCCTGTTTACCAGCACCTTGGTGATGCTGCTGAGTGGGATCGGGCTGTGGATTTTGGGGGTGCCCCTGATCTTGGCCAATGCGGTGCTGGCGGGATTGTTCAACTTCATCCCCAATATCGGCCCCACCTTAAGCGTGGTAGCCCCCATGCTGGTAGCCCTCACGGATGCCCCTTGGAAGTCCTTGGCAGTGCTGGGGCTGTATATCCTGATCCAGCAGTTGGAAAGCAGCGTCTTCACCCCCATCGTTATGTCCCGACAGGTGTCGCTCCTGCCCGCCCTAACCCTAGTAGCTCAAGTTACTTCAGCCTTTTTCTTTGGGGTGCTGGGCCTGTTCCTGGCCGTGCCTTTGGCGGCAATCCTGCAGGTGTGGATTCAGGAGGTGCTAATTCGGGATGTCCTGGATCCCTGGCAGGGATCCCGATTGCGGCCCTTGCTCAGGTTGGAAAGTGGAGAGAATGGGATCCAGAGCTCCACCCAGGATCCCATCCCGCCGCCGCAATCGGTGCGAGATGGTTAAGGGAGCAATGCTCCTGACTTGGCTCAGCCACACCAGCCTAGCTACGCGACCAAGAGAGCAGAAAGCGGTTCTTGCCCTGAAGGACTTGACCGGTATAAAGGCCCCGCACCGCTATCGCGAGCGAGAATCCAACAAGCGGCAACCGTGCGCCCAGGCAGAGGGGCATTGGGAGAACAGTGAGACCTACGGCCCGCTGCGCGAAGGGCATTCTATCAACTTTCTATCAACTCAAGGACTCCGTCCCGCTATTGCTCACCTGGCAAGGCCGGACTGTGGAGTCCCGGCGGGAAAAGCCGCAACCCCTGCTGGCGCACTCGCCGCTCCTGGAAAGGGATAGGGGTCACGCGCGGCAAAGGCGTAGCCACAGGCTGGGGAGTTGAAGTGGGCACAGCTTGCGGAGAGGGCTCTGGGCTGGGCTCAGGCGTAAGCTCAGGTTCAGGAGTGGCCACCACGGGCGGTGGCGTTGGAACAGCCGGGATCCCCTCTGGTGTCGGACGGGGGCGGCCCAGTTGAAAGCGCGGCTGGCGACGAGGTGCAAGCGTGGGCGTCGCCTCTGGCGTTGGCGTCGGAGTGGGTGTGGGTGTGGGCGTCGGGCTGGGTGTTGGCGTCGGAGTAGGAGTGGGCGTGGGTGTCGGAGTTGGCGTTGGCGTCGGAGTAGGAGTGGGCGTGGGTGTCGGAGTTGGTGTTGGCGTCGGAGTAGGAGTGGGCGTGGGTGTCGGAGTTGGTGTTGGCGTCGGAGTAGGAGTGGGCGTGGGTTCCGGAGTCGGCGTGGGTGTGGGCTGCGGCTGCACAATGGCGAGGGCCTCTTCGGCTTTTAGCTCCCCCCGAACCAGCTTGGAGAGGGTATCTTGGCCGCCAGGGGTGTAGGTGATCTCGCGGGCGGCGCTGTTGAACACATTGCGGATGGGATCCCCTTTGCTGTCCACCAGTTCCAGCACCATCACATTGCGACCGGGCCTGAAGCCCTTCAGATAAAAAGACTCCCAGCGATCCAGCAGGCCAGATTGGCCGTTGAGGGTGTAGCGGATCCGCCAGTCCCGTGGCAAGTCACTCAACAGGCTCTCCCGCACTGGGGCATTGGCCAGCCAGAAATCCACCAAGATTGGCTCGGCCCCGTAGCTGCCTGTGGGGCAGTTGTAGGTGAGCAGGGGCAGTTGCGGCTGTGGCACGTACTCGGGGGTGGGAGCTAGCACGTGGAAGCTAACCTGGGCATAGGCTTCAGAGTTTTTGAAGCTCTCGTGCCAGGGTTTGCCGGCAAACACCCGCAGAGTATGGGATCCCGGCTCCAAATCCTTGAAAACGAGGGGAGCATCGGCATCGTAATGGGCGATGTAGGGACGGTTGTCCAGCACCACGTGCAGATGAGGGCCAAGACCCAATTGCGGATCTTGGAAAAGCGGATACCCTTGCACCGCGAAGCGAACGGTTACCTGCCGCTCTGACAACACCTCACCTGGCTTGGGGCTGAGGATCTGAACTTGCGGGCGATAGTACTGCAAATGGGCATCCAGCTTGGCAATCTCCGGGGGAACCGGCACGCGCTCTAGCTGGGGAAGCTGTTCCTGCGGGGGTTTAGGCGGGGATCCCCCACAAGAGGCCAAAACGAGGGCGGCCAACAGACAGATCCACCATCTCAACAACCCCCACCTTCTCAACCTGGCATTTCCCGCGTGTTCTTGCATGAGCCTTACATCCCAATGCTCTTTGTATCCTGCCGAGCCGCAGACAAGCCATCCCCACATTACCAGCATGTGTCCTTTGGGGAAGATCCCTTCCCCCGCCCTAGAATGGGATCAACTGGCCTGGCTCAAGCCGGGTCGGAGACACTTTTGAGGTCGTGTATGGCTCTGTTGGCGATAACAGCTCTTGCGGGCATGGATCTGGCCCAGTGGCAAGCTCTGCTCAACAACGTGGCGTTTGCCATTTCTCTGGGGGCCATGCTGTTCTACTGGGGTGGGGCAGCTTTTCCCCAGGTGCAGCTTTTGGCCGAATTGGGCCTAGCGGGGATGATCGGGGCAAACTTGACGATGGCCGCCCTGTTGACGGCCCGCTGGATCGATGCAGGCTACTTCCCCTTGAGTAATCTGTACGAGTCTTTGTTTTTCCTGGCCTGGGGGATCACCGCTTTGCACCTGCTGGCCCTCCACTGGAGCCGCAGCCGCTGGGTGGGGGTCATGACTGCCCCAGTTGTAACCGGGATCGTAGCCTTTGCTGCCTTGGTGCTGCCGGAAGATATGCAGGTGGCCCAGCCCCTCGTGCCGGCTTTGCAATCCAACTGGCTGATGATGCACGTGACTGTGATGTTGCTGGCCTACGCGGCGCTGCTGGTGGGATCCCTTCTCTCCATCAGCTTTCTCATCGTCACTCGCGGTCAGGATGTCCATCTCAAGGGCAACTCCCTCGGCCTGCAATTTCGCCCTCCCCAACCCCAAACCCATCCCGAATGGGCGGAAGCCACCCTGCCTTCCCCGGCTTCAGAACTGGCCTATGCCGGCCTCCGCTCCCCCCGCCCTGCCCCCTCGTCGGCTGAGCTCCCTCCCCAACCGGCCCCAGAAGGGATCCCCTGGCAACGGCTGAGCCTGGCAGAAATCTTGGACAACACCAGCTACCGGCTGATCGGGCTGGGGTTCCCCCTGCTCACCATCGGCATTATTGCCGGCGCCGTTTGGGCCAACGAAGCCTGGGGTACCTACTGGAGCTGGGATCCGAAAGAAACCTGGGCTTTAATTACCTGGTTGGTCTTCGCTGCCTATTTGCATGCCCGCATCACCAAAGGCTGGCAAGGCAGACGCCCCGCCCTCTTGGCCAGCTTGGGTTTTGGAGTGGTTTGGGTATGTTACCTGGGGGTCAACTTTCTGGGCAAAGGCTTACACAGCTATGGCTGGTTTTTCTAAGAAACCGATCCCCGTTTATGAGTATCCTGGTGCTGGCAAGCCGTAGTGGATCCCTTCGAGGAGAAAAACGATGCGACTGTTCAACTACCTGATCTTGTTTTCAGCCCTCCTGGCCATTGCCCTCTTTGCCATGCAAAACGCCACCCCGGTCACGGTTACTTTTGCCCCTGGCGTCAGCATCGAAAGCCCTCTGGTGATGGAACTTCTGGCTGCTGCTGGGATTGGGGCCGCCCTCGCCTGGCTGTATAGCCTCTGGATGCGCGTACAGTTCAGCATCGAAGCCCGGGAAAAAAATCGGCAACTGCAGGAGAAGGAGGTCACCATCACCGAACTCAAGGAAATGGTGGTGGAGCTGGAAGCCAAAGTGAAGCAACTGCCTCCCAGCAAGCGTGCCGAACCCCAAGAGGACATCCAGGATGTGAAAGAAGTGGCCACCGAGGGATCCCCTGCCTAGAATCTCCAGGTTGACCCACAGTCCGTTGAGGTAGAATTGAACTTCTACTTGCCCCTCTCCTTAGCTCATACTTCCTATGCAGGTTATCCAAGAAAAACGCCCTGGCAGCCGGGTCGGTCTCAAAATCGTGGTAGAAGCCGACCGGGTGAAGCGCTCCTACGAAAAAACCTTGCGTCAACTGGAGCAGAATATCCAAATTCCGGGATTCCGCAAGGGCAAGGCCCCCCGCAACCTCGTTGTGCGGCAGGTGGGCCGCGAGCGCATCATGGCCAGTGCTGTGGATGACCTGATCAGCGAGGCCATTCAACAGGCTTTCAAGGAAGCTCAGCTCACCCCCATTAGCCGGTTCGAGCTGGATGACGAGGTGGGGCAGCTCTTGGCTCAGTTCAACCCCGAAGCAGACTTCAGCTTCTCGGGATACGTTGAGGTGTACCCCGAAGCTCGCGTTGGCCAATACAAAGGGCTGACCGTCACGGCAACCCGCGTTGACGTCAAGCCTGAACAAATTGACCAGCTCATCGACCGGTGGCGGGATCAGCGGGCCACCCTCCTGCCGGTAGAAGATCGGCCTGCTCAGTTGGGGGATGTGGTGGTGATCGATTTTGAGGCCCGCGATGCAGAAGGCAATCCCCTCGACGAGATGACCACCCAGGACTTCCAGCTGGAACTCAAGGAAGACAACTTCATCCCCGGTTTTGTGGCGGGCATCGTGGGCATGCAGCTCGACGAAACCAAGGAGATCGCAGCCACCTTCCCCGACGACTACTTCAGAAAAGAGTTGGCCGGGAAAACGGTTACCTTCACTGTCTGCCTGAGGGAGATCAAGGCCAAAGAGCTGCCCGAATTGGATGATGCCTTTGTGCAAGAGATCAGCAGCTTTCAAACAGTAGCCGAGTTGCGGGAACACCTGCAAAAGCGCCTCGAACAGGATGCCCTGAGACAATCCGAGGAGAACCTCGAAACCGCCATCCTCAACGCCATCTTGGAGACTACTGAGGTGGATTTGCCGGAAACCCTCATCGAACAAGAAACGACACAACTGCTGGCCCAGAGTCTCCAGGCCCTGCGGCAGGAAGGCATCAAGCCGGGGGAGCTCCGTAAGTTCTTGTCCGAGTTGCCTCCCGAAACCCTTAACCAGTTGAAAGAGCGCCACCGACCCGAAGCCATCGACCGGCTGCGGCGCACCTTGGCCCTGAGCGCCATCGTTCGGCAAGAGCAAATTGCCGTAGGTTCCACGGAGTTGGACGTGGAGGTGGAAGAGGTGATGGCGGCCTATGCCCAGCAAGGCCAAAAGCTGGATCGGGAACGAGTACGCCAAGCCGTCTATGAAGGCTTGCTGACCGACAAGGTGATGGCTTGGCTGAAGTCTCAGACCACGGTCAACTGGGTCGATAGCGAGGGGAATCCAACCCAGGCGCCCACTTCTTTGGCAGGCTCGGAGGAGAAGGTTGAAGTGCCAGAGGCCGAGTTTGAGGCCGATGAGCCAGAAGCAGAGGTATCTGGGATCCCTGAGGCAATTGAATCCTCATCAGAGACGGCTACGGGGGCGGAAACGGATGGAGAAGCTGCAGCTGCGGAAGCCGAGCCAGCTACAGAAAAGGCTGTAGAAGCATCCCCTGCTGAAACCCTCTCAGCCTCTGCGGCAGAGGCAACGCTCCCAGTTGAGGAGAAAGCGGCAGAGACCGCTACAGAGATCCCGGCAGCAGAAAAGCCCAAGCCGAGCAAAAAGGACAAAAAAGGCAAGTGAATGCGCTGGGGATTTTCTGGCTGAGGGCATTTCCTTCAAAAGCAAGGGGGCGCAGCCCCTAGTGTTCCAAGTCGCAAAAAATAGATATCTACCACTGCTGGCAGTGGCAAAGGGGAGCGTTTAGGGTTTATCCTATTCGCAACATCTGCAAGAGGGCAGGCTGCCATGAAGGGATTTGCGCGCGTACTTGGGGCTTGGGGGATCCTCACCCTGATCGCCGGGATCTCGCCCGGCAGCGCTGTGGGCCAATCGGCCTTGCCTCCTGTGCCCATCATGCCCTCGGATCCCCAAGGTTCGTTTCCCGATCCAGGGATCCCGGCAGCCCCTTCGCCTCCCCGTGAGCCGGTCGGGCTGGATCTCCGCCATCTGGTGGGATTGTTCATCAACGAGTCTTGGGGGGCGGGCAACCAAGCTGCTGCGGTTAGTTACAACGACCTCTACACCCGCCTGTTGGCCCGAAGCTACGGGGATCCCCGCCCCCCCATTGAGGTGGAGTACGAGTTCATTCAAGAGATCCTGCGGGAGTATGGGGATCCCGCCGATCGCTTCTGGGATCCGCAAGCTTTCAAGGACTTGCTCAACCGTCCCCGTCCTCCCGTACAAGCCCGCGGGATTGGCCCGCGCCAGGTTTATTTGGCAGTGCCGGATCTCACCCCAGCCACGGCTCAGCAGATCCGCCAAACCCTCTACACCCAAGACTACAGCCAGGGCATTGTCCTCGACCTGCGCGGAGCTGTGGGCTACGACCCCCAAGTGGTGGCCGATGTGGCGCGCCTATTTCTGCCCCGCTCCGTCCAGCCGCTGCTGATTACCGAAGACCGATTTGGGCAGCCCACCCTCTGGAACAGCGAAAATCTGCCCATTGCCGCCGGGATCCCGTTGGCCGTTCTGGTGGATGGTAACACCCGCCAGGGGGCCACCCTCTTGGCTGCCCAGTTGGGAGCCAGCGGCAGCACCCTCATTTTGGGGCAGCCCACCCAGGGCAGCGAACGACAAACCCGCTTCTTTGCTCTCCCCTCCGGCGCGGCGGTGGAACTGGCCGTGGCCACCTGGAAAACAGGGGATGGTCGCTCTTTGGAGCGGGGTCTGGTGCCCTTGCAGACCGTGGAAGGAGATGACAATGCTTGGCTGAATGCCGGCCTGCAAGCGCTGGCCTTGCCCCCACGGCGACCCACCCTGCCCCCACGGCCTACCGTGCTGGTGCAAGAGGGTCGAGTCGGTCGCTTTGAGCTGGGCATGGATACCCGCAACGTGGATACCCACCTGCTGGGCAATGTCGATCAGATCCCAGCGGCCTCTGGAGCCAATGTGTTTCAGCCCAACAGCGACCTGAAGATCTTTTACCTACAAGACTACATCCTCTTCACCTACCGTCATCCGGGCATTGTGGATAGCTTTTTCGCCAACCGCATCTACACCACCCACCCGGAAGCCATGACCGGCGAAGGGATCCGCATCGGCTCCACCTATTCGGAAGTGATCGCCGTTTACGGTGGGCCCGGCGAGAACGGCTACAACGAGGTGGTACCCTATCCCAAGGGAAGCCGAGAATATCTGCGCGACGACCGCTACTACGTCAACTACGATGCCCTGGGCCTGGCCTTTGCCTTTGAGGTGGGATCCAACCAGGTCACGGCCATTGGCCTGTTCAAGCCGGGGAGCTGAAGGCGAGGGCAACTGGGGAATCTCTGTTGGCTTGCCAGAGGGTTCGGGGATCCCGCCCATCTCCACGTTGTCCCCTGCCGGAGAAAAGTTAATCGATTGTTAATCTTTTTGTCCTGATCTCTCAACATCGCCCGGAGCGATGCGGTAGATTAGTGCAGCAACCCCCGCAAAGGGGATTTTTTGTGCCATCTACGGACTGTAGGAGAAGCTCTTGGCAAACGTCGTGGTTGTCGGTGCCCAGTGGGGCGATGAAGGAAAAGGGAAGATCACCGACCTCCTCAGTGAAAAGGCCCATGTGGTCGTCCGCTATCAAGGTGGGGTGAATGCAGGGCATACCCTGGTGGTGGGGGGCCAAACCTTCAAGCTACACTTGATCCCCTCTGGCATTCTCTACCCCGACAAACGCTGCATCATCGCCAGCGGCACGGTGATCGATCCCGAGGTTCTGCTGGCCGAGATCGACCAACTGCATCAATTGGGCATTTCCACCGACAACCTGTTCATTGCCGAAACGGCCCACGTCACCCTGCCCTACCACCGGGTCATCGACATCGCAGAAGAGGAGCGGCGTGGCATTTACCGGCTGGGCACCACCGGCCGGGGCATTGGTCCCACCTATGCCGACAAGGCCGAGCGCATGGGCATTCGCGTCGTGGACTTGATGTACCCTGACCAGCTGCGGGAACGCCTCAGTTGGGCCATTCCCTACAAAAATGTCTTGCTGGAAAAGATCTATAACTTGCCGCCCTTGGATCCCGAGCCAATTATCGAGCAATACCTGGCCTATGCCGAGCGGCTGCGCCCCTATGTTACCGACGCTGCTCTGCTTCTGACCCAAGCCATCGAAGATCGGGAGAACATCCTGTTTGAAGGGGCTCAAGGCACCCTGTTGGATCTCGACTACGGCACCTACCCCTACGTCACCTCCTCCCATCCCATTGCCGGTGGCGCTTGTATTGGCGCTGGGATCGGCCCCACCAGCATTGACCGGGTGATCGGGGTGGCCAAAGCCTACACCACCCGCGTTGGCGAAGGCCCTTTCCCCACCGAGCTCAAAGATGAGATCGGGGCGTACCTGGGGGCAACCGGTGCTGAATTTGGCACCACCACAGGGCGACAACGGCGCTGCGGCTGGTTTGACGGGGTAATTGGGCGCTACGCGGTGCGAATCAATGGCCTAGACTGCCTGGCCATCACCAAACTGGATGTGCTGGATGGCTTGGATGAGATCAAGGTGTGCGTGGCCTACGAGTACCAGGGGCGGGAAATTCGTCACTTTCCCAGCGATGCCCGGGTTTTCGCCCAGTGCAAACCCATCTACGAAACCCTGCCGGGCTGGAAATGTTCCACCAAAGATTGCCGCTCCATCCAAGACTTGCCCCCCGAAGCCCATGATTACCTGAAGTTTTTGGCACAGTTGATGCAGGTGCCGATTGCCATTGTTTCTCTGGGGGCCAGCCGCGACCAGACGATTATCGTCGAGGATCCCATCCACGGCCCCAAGCGGGCCCTTCTCTACCCCAATGGTGGCAAGCGCGCCCACGCCCTCATGCCCGACTGAGTGGGCTCAAGAACAATTGGGAACAAGGGCAATCATAGGGCAATCATTAACAATGTAGTGATCAAATGCTCAGTAATGATCAATGTGAGTTAAGTTATGGTCATTTCAGGTTAGGGTGAAACGCCTAAGCTACGGAGAAAAGCCTTCCGGCCCTGTGCGTTCAACGTCTTAGGTGTGGATGCAGTGTCCTAGTTTATAGTCATTTAAGAGGGAATAAAACTGTTCCGTTGTCTTGCTTCCCAGCTCCTCACTGCCGAGCGAATAGGAAGCGTCTTAATCTAACTTGAAATGACTCTAATGGTTTGAGAAAAACAATATTGCCGCAGTTGGGCCAGTTCTACCTCACTGAGATCTTGCCACTGGCCAGGAGCAAGCCCCGCCAGAGAGAGGGGCCCCAGTCCAACCCGAACCAACCGCAAAGTTGGGATCCCAACAGCAGCAGTCATGCGGCGCACCTGACGATTGCGACCCTCCTGCAGCGTCAGTTCCAGCCAGGTGGTGGGGATGGAGCGGCGAAAGCGGATGGGGGGATCCCGTGGCGGCAGGGTGGGTTCCTCAGCCAAGACCTTAACCTGGGCCGGGCGCGTTTTTCGCCCTTGGATGATCAGCCCCTGTTGCAGCTGTTGCAGGGCTTGGGGGGTGGGGATCCCTTCCACCTGAACCCAGTAGATGCGCTCATGGCCGAACTTGGGATCGATCAAGCGGGCATTGAGGCGACCATCATCGGTCAGCAGGAGCAGCCCTTCGCTGTCGCGATCCAGTCGCCCCACCGGATAAACCCTGGGCACCGGGATAAAAGACTGGAGGGTGGGCCGTCCCTCTCGGTCGGTGAATTGGGTGAGCACGCCATAGGGCTTGTAGAACTTGAGATAGCGCATGACACACAAAACAACAAAACTGTGAACCCAACCTTTCCAATCTTTAAGATTTGGCAGAAGGATTTGGCAGAGCGGCTTCAACGGTAAGATCAAGCCTTAAGGAGCAATATCCCTCCATCGCCAGCAGCGTTTGACGGGGCTCACCCCATGACCATAGACAACAACTTACTCTGGGTTTTGGTTGGAACAGCAGGGCTCTCTCTCCTCAGCTTGGTGTACGTGCTGGTGGATGAGGGCAACAAACGTCGCCGCTACGAACAGCAAAAGGAAAAAGAAGCTGCTCAGCCACCTGCGGTTGTTCCTGCAGAAGAAGCCGGGATCCCAGCTGCACCTCCTCCTTCTGCTCCTGAACCTGTTGCTGCTCAGCCCGCTTCAGCGCCACACACTGCTGACGGGTTCCCAGAAGCGTCGCGTAGCGATGACGAGGAGCCAGAAACCTCCCCGGAAGCGGTTCGCGCCAGCAGGACAGAGTCCTTGCCCAGCCCTGAGGACTCTGCTCTCCCCAAGGAGCCGGATGCAGGGCCTGACCCCGCAGAGGAAATGCCGAAAGATACCCCATAACAGTTTTTTTCGGTTCTGGGGAAGTTCTGGGGATAGATGGGATCCCCATCCCGCAAGAGGGGAGCTTCATGCCCTCATCAGGGTTTGCTCTCCGTAGCGCAGCATCATCTCCAAAGCCGCGAGACGGTTGCCCCAAACTTGAACTCGATAGGGGTTGCGCAGAGATTCCAGCCGCATCCAAGTGGCAAGATTGGTTTTCAAGTTGCCCAGTTGCTGACGGGCTTGTTCCAGGGCTTCCGGGGTGGGATCCGCTGCCAAGGCCGCCAGGGATCCCTGCACCCGCTCTATTTGCTCCATCCATTGGCTGTGCTCCCACAACCCCAACCGTTTCTGCTCGAGCAAAAACATCCACTCCTGCCGCAGCGCCTGGAAGCGATCCCGAACAGCCCCAAAGGGATCCCGATAGGGAATGCGAGTCGAGGCAATGGCGGAGGACCTGAGGATGGCTTCCAGCTCTGGGGTAAGCTGCCGCACCGAGAATAAAGCAAACCCCCCGGTGGGCAAATCCCGGCTTGAGCAACGGTTAGGCGATTCACGTTTGGCAAAAAGACTGTGCTGCGCCCCCGCAAACCTGCTGGCTCGATCCCGTCGATCACCTGGTAGCTGAGGCCGCTCTGCTACAGTTGCCGCTCGATATTGGCCCAGTTCTGCCCTGGCAAGCGTACCACCGTCAGAAAGTGCTCCGCAGCGGGGACAGCGCTTTGGCCGTGGGCAACCGGGGATCCCGTCCAAACCAGCAGACCCACCCAGAGGAAACCCAGACAAACTGCCGGGGGCTTGAAGGATCTTAAGATGAACCCCCAGAAACGATCCCTCACCATCCCAGACCAGCCTGCTTGAGGACTCCGTCCCGCCAAAGGACTGGGGAACCGAACCGCCAACAGCATTGGATCTCCTTTCTTTGAAGACCATCCGTCAGGAGCGCGGATATGAACCTGCACCCGCCCAGACCATTCAACATTATTCAATTCAACAATGATGTTGGTGAGGATCCCTGCCAGTGGAAGGGGGAAATCCCCAGGCGGCGCTAGGGCAGGCGAGGGATCCCGTTGCTTGTCCAGGTTGAGAAATAGGGCTTATTTTGGAGTGTGACATACTCCCGCACTCATGCTGACGCAAAGCGCTCCGCGCCGCTAATGCGAAAAGGACGTTTCCTGCGCTTGAGGACTACGTCCCGCTGACGCGAAAAGAACGAGATGCCCCACCGCCCTGTGCTTGATGTTGATGGCCGCATGGTGGTCGCGTCCTAGTTCTAGCCCACAATGGGAACAAGAATGCCACCTGTCTTGAATCGCTTTCGGTACTCTTTGACCGCACCGAGAGCAGTTTTGACTGCTGCCGTTGGGATTCACTGCAATCGCCCTCAGCCCAGCTCTTTCAGCCTTGACTGCCAGCATTCGCAGAAATTGTCCCCACCCAGCATCATAGGTAGATTTTGCTAGTCGGGTTCTAGCAACACCTTTGATATTCAGGGCTTCGTACCCAATATGCTTGCCCTTGCTTACCAGCCAGTTCGCTGTTTCGTCATGAAAATCTTTGCGCTGAGATAGTGGTTAGTGGATAGTCACTATTCACTATCCACTGGTCACTATCCACTAGTCACTAGCCATAGGCGGTTTGACCCCTTCTTCTCGCGAGACAAGGCTCGCTGCAACCTCTTGAGCCTGAGCTCTGCCTTGCGATAGTACTGGGGAACTGGAACAGACTCCCCCGCATCGGTCACCAAAAAGGAGTCCAGCCCCACGTCGATCCCCATCGTGTTCTCCAGTGTTGGCGGGTCAGGGGTAAATACGGGGACAGATGAATCTTGCAGGCTCAAGGTCACATACCACCCCACCCGTCTGCCTTGCGGCTGATGGCAGCGGTCTTAATCACAAAGCCCTCAGGCAAAGGACGGTGCTGAATTATCCGAACAGCACCGATTTTGGGCAGATGGATAAACTGCCCGCAAATGCAGTCCTGTTGCATCGGGGGGAAACTGAAGGAGCGATACCGCCCAACTCCCTTGAATCTGGGTTTCCCTGCCCGCTTGCCGTTACCGTCCCCCTTCAGCCAGCGGTCGAATGCTTTGTGCACTCGCTCTATGCAGTTCTGGAGGACTTGCGAATGGATGGCTCTGTACTGCGGAAACAGGGCTTTCGTCTTCACCAAGTCCCGTTTCTGGGAGTAGAAATCGGGCTTGTCTTTCAGCTCAGGCAAGTGACAGATTAAGGGACAAGCATTGATATCACAGCGATTGTGTTCCCACCACGCAAAGCGCTCTGCCAAGCGATAGTTATAGTGCTTCCGCAACAACTCTAGCTATTGCTCCATTAGAGCAACTTGGCTAGAGGTAGGGCGTAAGCGATATTGATAGGCAGTTCTCATGATGAGTTTATAAAAGTTCTCATGATGAGCGTATAAAATCCTGCTACGCCGGTCATAGCACCAGTAAGGACAAAGCATCGTGTCCTCGCCTTTTATCCCGACCCTCACCCTGGATAGTGGTGAGTGGATAGTGACTAGCCACTAGTCACTAACAGAGGGTGGGACTTCCCGGCGGTCTAGCTAACTGCGACCAGGGCTTGATTAGCGCTCCTCCGCCAACCGCACCTGTACCGACTGGCCGTGGGCGGGCAACCCTTCCGCTTGTGTGAGAGCCTGAATGGCGCTGGCCACCTCCCGCAAAGCCGCTGAGCTGTATTGAATCAGACTGGAATGCTTTAGGAAAGTTTCCACCCCCAAAGCCGAGGCATAGCGGGCCGCACCGGCGGTGGGCAAGGTATGGTTGGGGCCAGCCAGGTAATCTCCTACCGCCTCCGGAGTATGGTGGCCCAAGAAAATGGCCCCCGCATGGCGAATGGGATCCAGCAAAGCCCAGGGATCTGCCACCTGCAGTTCCAAATGCTCTGGCGCAAACAGGTTGGACAAGGCCACCGCCGTTGACAGATCCGGCACCACCGCAATCAGACCGTAGTTCACCACCGACTTTTCCACCATCAGACGGTTGGGATGGGCCTCCATCTGGGTGGCCACCGCCTGCTGCACCTGCTGGGCCAGCTTGAGATCGGTGGTCAGAAGGATGGCCGCCGCCAGGGGATCATGCTCGGCTTGGGCCAGCAAATCGGCAGCCACATAAAGAGGGTTGGCGCTCTCATCGGCGATGATCAACACCTCCGAAGGCCCTGCCAGGGAGTCAATCCCCACTGTGCCGTACACCAGCTTTTTGGCCAACGTTACGTAGATGTTGCCGGGGCCGGTGATCACGTCCACCTTGGGGATGGTCTCGGTGCCGTAGGCCAAAGCTCCTATTGCCTGAGCCCCCCCAACGCGATAGATGGTCTGGATCCCGGCTTCTTGGGCAGCCACCAAAATGGCCGGGCTAATCCCCTTGCCCCCCGAGCCGTCGGATCCCGGTGGCGTCACCATCACAATCTCGGGCACCCCTGCCACCTGGGCCGGGATGGCGTTCATCAACACCGTGCTGGGATAGGCGGCTCGCCCTCCCGGAATGTAGAGGCCGGCGCGATCCACAGGGCGGTATTGCTTGCCCAAGACGATCTCAGGGCCGGGAAAGCTTACCCAACTGCTGGGCACCCGCTGCCGGTGAAAAGCTTCAATGCGCTGCTTGGCCAGCCGTAAGGCTGAAAGCAATTGCGGAGACACCGCCTGGTAAGCCGCCTCCAGCTCGGCCCCAGACACCTTCAGTTCGGCAACGCTCAGCTCCACCTGGTCAAACTCAGCCGTATAGGCCAGCAGGGCACGATCCCCCTGACGGCGTACCGCTTGCAGGATCTCCCGCACGGTTGCTTCACGGTGCAGGTTCTGGTCAGCCTGAGTGCGCTCCGAGATCCGTCTAAGCTCGGCTTCAGCCTCGGCTAGCTGGGTGACGATTCTCAGCATGGCAACTCCTTCGCATAGCGCGCCGTAACCCCATACTAACGAGGGATCCGGCGGCATCGCGGTAGCAAATGCAGATCTTCGGCTGCACCGGTTTCGGCGACAAGAGGAAACATCTCCAAGCAGGGATCCCGTCTGCACCTGGCGTGATCCGGGTTGAGCATGGTCATAGCTTAGCCTGGACTGTCCTCGGCCAAGCGCCGATAGCCCTACTCAGGAAAAAGACTGGCCCCTTTTCATAGGCGCAGTTCTGACGATTTGATCAAGTTGCGAAAATCGTGGATCACCTCCTCACAGCGACGGAAAAAAGCCAGCACCCAATCCCGCAGCACCTTCTGCTGAGATTCGTCCAGTTCCTCGAGGGATCCCCGGTAGTGGATCTGGCCACTGCGCTCGATCTCGAACTGGTTCAGCCATTCTGCTTGGGATCCCTGGCGTTCCACCACTTCCTGCCGTGCTGCTTTCCAATAGTTGACGATCACTGCCTTGCCCAAATAGCCGGTTGTAATCTGGCAGAGACGGTTCAGAGATTGCACGAAGACATCCATCTCCATGCGCGGGCCCGCCGTAGGAGCGGAACTGGGCTGGGTAGCGTTCCGGCCTGCCTCCGCCTGGCTGGTCAATAGGCGAAAGGTGGCCAAGCCCTTTGGCGTATCCTGCTGCAGCTCGGCTCGCAGGCGGTTCACGGCCAAGGTGTAAACAGGCATCACCAGCTCGTCATTCACCGCCACCAGCAGCGCCCATTCCGGCCCAAGGGGGTAAACGAAAACCCGCTGCTCGGCAAACTGAAAGTCAAAATAGTCAAGTCCTGGGGGCATGGTCTGCAAAACTTGAAACAGCCCTTCGGTAAGGGCTTGCTGCTGTCGGCTATCCAAATCCTGAAAAGAGCGGTAGAAAAAAGGGCGACCTGTCCGACTCAAGAGCGCCACCCCCATCACCCCGCGGATGGACAAAAAACTGTCGAGCGTTTCCTTCTCCATGCCCACTCAACTTGGGTAACACTCTTATCCTGACTTAGATTGCCCGAGGGTGGGCGAGCACAACCAACCGAGAGCTGGATGCTCGATGTTTGGGATTGATGTTTGGGATTTAGGAAATGCACCGGGACAAAAACGCCTCGATCCGTCCCACTGCCTCCTCCAGACGGGATCCCTCGACCACCAAAGCAAAGCGGACATAGCCTTCCCCACTGGGGCCAAAGCCAGAACCCGGAGACAGGGCAACCCCTGTGGCTCTCACCAAGTCCAAACAAAACTGGGCAGAAGAGCCGCGATAAAACTCCGGCAAAGGCGCCCACAGATACATGGTGGCCTCCGGCAAAGGCACAGGCCAACCGATGCGGTGTAGAGCCGCCACAGCTATATCCCGTCGCTCTCGGTACACCTGCCGCCAGCGCTCCAAAAAACTATCGGGAACTGCCAAAGCCGCTGCTGCCCCCCGCAGAATGCCCTGGTACTGATGGAAGTCGATGGTGGATTTCACCCATCGCAGGGCTCGGATCAGCTCTCGGCTGCCAATGGCGTAGGCTACCCGGAATCCCCCCATGTGATAGGACTTGGAGAGAGAAAAAAACTCGATGGTGCGGGTTTTATCGGGATCCGCCTGCAGCGCGGAAGGGGCCACCTGGCCGTCGAAGCGCCAGTCCACATAGGGAAAATCGTGGGCCAGAACGATGTCGTACTGCTGACAAAACTGCAGGGTTTCTTGCCAAAACTCCGGGGTGACGGTGGCAGTGGTGGGGTTGTGGGGGTAGTTCAGCACCAGCAGCCGCGCCTGCCGGCAGATTGCCTCCGGGATCCGATCCCAGCGGGGTAAGAAGCGGTTTTCCGCCCGCAGGGGCAGGTAGTAGGGGATCCCGCCCGCCAGATGGATCCCGCCCACGTGAGAGGGATAGGCCGGATCCGCAACCAAAGCAACATCGCCGGGGTTGAGCAGGGCCAGGGGCAAGAGGGCCGTTCCCTGCTGGGATCCGATCAACGGCAGCACCTCTGTTTCCGGATCGATCTCCAGGCCGAACTTCCCCATGTACCACTTGGCGCAGGCAGACCGAAAGTCCGCCGTGTCGTGAAACAGCGTGTAGCCATAGGTAGAGGGATCCGACAGAGCCGATTGGATGGCCGCCAAGGAGTCTGAAGGTGGGGGCAGATCGGAGGATCCCAGAGACAGATCGATCACATCCAGGCCAGAGCGACGAGCCTCTCGCTTGGCTCGATCCATTTGGTCAAACACATTGCCGCCGAGGGGCTGAAGTCGCTGGGCGAGGGGAATCGACATGCAACAACTCTTGCAAAGCAGGGGGGTCTATCCTAGCTTGAGGATCCCCTCAGGGATTGTCGTCAGCATTGGGGGAAGAAGGTGAGGTTGGACGCGTGCTGGCCGCCGGCCCCCGGTCGAAAATCTCGATGTGCCACTGCCCTTGGCCGTTGCTCTCGAAGGCGATAAACCGGCCATCGCCGCTGATGGTGGGGTTGCGCACATCTCCTGGCACCCGGCTGCTGATGTTTTCTATCCTGCGAGTTTCCCGGTCGTAGAGGAAGATCTCAGACTTGCCCAGAGCATTGGACACGTAGACGATGTAGCGGCCATCAGCGCTGATGTCGGGCGAGGTAGCCGCCACGTCGCTGGAGTTGAGGCCGGGCAGATCCACCAAGCGACGTTCCACCGTGTCGTAGAGAAAAATATCCTGGCTGCCGCTGCGGGCCGAGGAAAACACCAGGTAGCGGCCATCTCCGTTGAAAGCAGGCTCCCCATCGGGGAAGATGCTGTTGAGGCCACTGTTGGTCAGGCTGGGACGCGGGGTGCGAAAACCTGCGGGGCTGCAGCCCAACAGCACCAAGCTCAATCCGGCCAGGCCCAGCTTTCTCGCCCACCGGGCCGGGCTGAATGGGATCCAGCCATTGGTCAGCATGGCATCGCCTCTCCAACCCACTCTTCCCATCATACCCGGTTGACAAACTCGGCTCCGGCTAGGGCTCCACCTTGACACCCTTCCAGAAGGCCACATAGCCCCGGATGTTGGCCGCAGCGGGTTTGGGATCCGGGTAGTACCAGGCGGCATCTTTGTTCTCCTGGCCGTTGACCACGAGGGTGTAGTAGCTGGCCTCCCCCTTCCAGGGGCAGGTGGTGTGGGTAGAGCTGGGCTGGAAGTATTCCCGGCGCAGAGATTCCGGCGGAAAATAGATGTTGCCTTCTACGGTTTCGTAGCGGTCTGTCTCCGCCACCACTACCCCATTCCAGATAGCCCTGGGCATGGAAAACCTCCTCTTGCCAAGTTTTGGATATCGGATTTTTGAGTTGCGGATCCCGGCGGCTGAGGCCGCCTTGCTTTGAGCTTAACTCTTCCCTTCCTCTTATGATCGTCTTGTATTGTCCCTTGTATTGTCCGATGAGAAGCTCTCTGTCCGGTGGGGAAGCCTGCCGATCCCGAGAGCAAAGTGGAGCATGACTCTAGTCAATAATAAGCTCAACTATACTGAAAATAATGTATAATATGTTCAGTACGGATTACTACCAGTTGATCTTTCTGTTTACTTTCGAGTCTGCCAACATGGTAGCCAAAGCAAAGCAGAAAATTGGTAGTAAGACGACACGGAAACTGCGCTTTGGGTATTCTACTCAAAGCTTTGCGGGATACCGCCATTCTGTTTGGACTCCGTCCCGCTAACGCGAATGGAAACAAACAGAATGCTATCGCTGCATAGTTGAACAGTGATGTTCAGCAGTGTTCAGCGTAAATGTATCAGTCTTTTAAGGGCTGCTTCCTACCGCTATTGAGCGCTACGGCTATGGCTCGCCGCAACACCCTACAAGATGACCTCAACTACCAACAAGCCAAGCGCAGCCTGCGCCAGTGGGTGGCCCAACTGGATCTGCGCCCCCAAGAGGTCGCGGGCTTAGAAGGGGAGTTGGAGAGCTTGCAAGCGCTCTTGGACAAGCTGGAAACCGAGGTCATCCACATCGCCGCCTTTGGTCTGGTGGGGCGAGGCAAGTCTTCCCTGCTCAATGCCCTGCTGGGCGAGCCAGTCTTTGAGACGGGGCCCACCCATGGCATCACCCGTACCCAGCAAGCGGCAACTTGGAACATCAGCTGGGAAACCCGCCCCCAGTCCTCCTTCTCTGGCACATCCCTGCAGGGATCCCGCCTCCCCCCTTCCTCGGTGCAGTCGGTACAGGTCGCCCATTGGCAGGGATCCCGTCTGGAGCTGATCGACACTCCCGGCCTGGATGAAGTAGACGGCGAAGAGCGGGCGCGGCTGGCCCGAGAAGTGGCGCAGCGGGCGGATTTGATCCTGTTTGTCGTCTGCGGGGATCTGACGCGGGTGGAGTTTGAGGCTCTGGCCACCCTGCGGGAGGCGGGCAAGCCTATGCTGCTGGTGTTCAACAAGATCGACCAGTACCCAGAGGCAGATCGCCAGGCCATTTACGACAAGATCCGCAACGAACGGGTGCGGCAGCTCCTTTCTCCCAACGAGATCGTCATGGTGGCGGCCTCCCCTCGCGTACCCCGCCTGGTGCAAAGGCCGGATGGGAGCTTTGCTGCCCAGATGGAAGTGGGATCCCCGCAGGTGGATGAGCTGCGCCTGAAAATCCTGGAAGTCCTGCATCGGGAGGGGCGTTCGCTGCTGGCCTTGAATGCCCTCCTGTTTGCCGATCGGGTTAACCAGCAGGTAATTGAGCGCAAGCTGCAAACCCGTGCCCAGCAAGCCCAAGACCTCATCGCCTCAGCCGCCCGCACCAAAGCGCTGGCGGTTGCCCTCAACCCCATCACCCTGCTCGATACCTTGGGAGGGCTGGCCATCGATGTCACCCTGATCCTGCGCCTGGCCCGCCTGTACGGCTGGCCCATGAGCACTGCAGGAGCCACACAACTGCTGCAGAAGATCATCCTCAGCATGCTCAGCCTGGGCGCCGGCGAGTGGGTGGCGCTGTTGGGCCTGGGATCCCTGAAAACCTTGCTGGGGGGATTCTCTCTGGGAGCCTACGGTTCCGTGGCCCTGACGCAGGCGGTGTTGGCCGGGTTTTCCTGCTATGCCATCGGCGAGTCCGCCCGCCGCTACCTGGCCCAGGGAGCCAGTTGGGGGCCAGAGGGCCCCAAAGCCGCCATAGCCCAGATTTTGGCCGATTTGGACGAAGCCTCGATCACCGCCCGCCTGCGGGAGGAAATCCGCCACAAAATCGGATTTGCTTTCCCCTGACCCTCTACAATCAAAAAGCCGAGCCGCGTCGTCCTCATGACCTACTGCCTTGGCATCATCACCCGCTTTGGCTTGGTGATGGCGGCAGATTCCCGCACCAACGCCGGGGTGGACTACGTCTCCACCTACCAAAAGCTGTTCGATTTTTCCGTGCCCGAAGAGCGGGTGATCTTGATCTGCACCTCCGGCAACCTGTCCATCACCCAGGGCGTTTTGACCGAAGTGCAGCGGGATCTGCGCCAACAGGAAAGTTCCAATCTCCACACCTTCCCCCATCTCTACGACGTGGCCCGCTACCTGGGATCCAAAATTCGGTACATCCAGGAGCAAGACCGACCCTGGCTGGAAAAAGACGGTATCGACGCCCAGTGCAGCCTGTTGTTGGGGGGACAGATCCGAGGCGAGGAGCCGGCCCTCTTTTTGATCTACAGCCAGGGCAACTGCATCCAGGCCACCCCGGAAACCCCTTTTTTGCAGGTGGGGGAAACCAAATACGGCAAGCCAATCTTGGATCGCACCCTCTCCTACGAAACCTCGCTAGCAGATGCGGCCAAATGCGCTCTCCTCTCCATCGACTCCACCATGAAATCCAACATCTCCGTCGGCCCCCCCATCGATTTGGTGATGGTGCAAGCGGATCAGTTCAAGGTCACCCACCGTCTGCGCCTGCGCACCGGGGATCCCTACCTGGCCAAGATGCGCAAACTGTGGGAGAGCGCCCTCAAACAAGCCTTCGACCAAATGCCCCCCATCGAGTGGGACTACTCGGATCCAGCTGATCGGGAAGAGCTGCTCGACTGAGAGGGGGAGATTGGTAGGATAGGGGTTAATCCATCTCTGCCCAACCCCTGCCATGTCAGCCCACACCTTTCAAGACTTGATCTTTCGCCTGCAACAGTTTTGGGGGGAGCAGGGCTGCTTGATCCTACAACCCTACGACCTGGAAAAAGGCGCCGGCACCATGAGCCCCCACACGTTTTTGCGCGCCTTGGGGCCGGATCCCTGGCGAGTGGCCTATGTCGAACCCTGTCGCCGCCCCACCGATGGACGCTACGGTCAAAACCCCAATCGCCTGCAGCACTATTTTCAATACCAAGTGTTGATCAAGCCCTCCCCCGATGACATTCAAGATGTCTACCTAAATAGCCTGCAAGCTTTGGGCGTGAACCCGGCAGAACACGATGTTCGCTTTGTGGAAGATGACTGGGAATCTCCCACCTTGGGGGCTTGGGGCGTGGGCTGGGAAGTGTGGCTGGACGGCATGGAAGTAACCCAGTTCACCTACTTTCAGCAGGTGGGCGGACAAGATTGTCGCCCGGTTTCTGTAGAAATTACCTATGGGCTAGAGCGCCTGGCCATGTATCTGCAGGGGGTGGATTCGGTTTTCGATCTCTGCTGGAATGAGCATCCTTCTCTGGGACGGATTACCTATGGACAAATCTATTTCCAAAATGAGGTCGAGCAATCTTATTACAACTTCGAGTATTCCGATCCGGAGATGCTACTGGAATTGTTCCGGCTCTACGAAGCCGAGGCCAAGCGTTTGATCGAGACCACCCAACAGAAACTGCAGAAACAGGTGTTGCCGGATCGGTTGGCCGTGTCTCTGCTCCTGCCCGCCTACGACTATGTGCTCAAGTGCTCCCACACCTTTAACCTGCTCGACGCTCGTGGTGTCATTGCTGTAGCCGAGCGCACCCTCTACATTGGGCGCATCCGTAACCTGGCTCGACAATTGGCGGAGCTGTACGTTAGCCAAGCGGATTGACCGGGATCCAGCTATGCCCTGCGGCAACCGGAACCCGCTTTGGTTTACAGGGGTGCCTCTCCCCAGAGTTAATTCTTGAGAAAGGGATCCCACCTTTGGCTATGATGAGAGATTGGTGTCAGCAAGGTGCTGGCTGCCCAAATGGCTCTTGTGGAAAGTCAGTGACCTCGTTTTCATCCTCTTTTTCTGACCAGTTCACCTTACTTTTTTCGGAAAAGCTTTATGTTTTACCATCATCCCGTCACTCGGGTTTCCATCTTTATTGATGGCAATAATATGTTTTATGCTCAACAGAAAAATGGCTGGTTTTTCGACCCACGCCGGGTGCTGGATTATTTTGTTAGATCACAGCCGAATGTTGAATTGGTCAACGCCTTTTGGTACACCGGCATCAAGGATCCCCATGATCAGAGGGCCTTTCGAGACGCTCTGATCAGCATGGGCTTCACTGTGCGCACCAAGATCCTCAAAGAATATCGAGATGAAGACTCCGGTCGGTACTCCCAAAAAGCAAATCTGGATATCGAAATAGTAATCGATATGTTCAACACCGTTGGGCAGTACGATAGGATCATTTTGTTTAGCGGTGATGGAGATTTTGAGCGGGCTGTCGAGTTGTTGCGTTCCAAAAACACGCTGATTACAGTTGTCTCCACCGAAGGGATGATCGCCCGCGAGCTGCGCAACGCCACCGACCGCTACATCGACCTCAATGACATTCGCCCCTACATTGAGAAGTTAGACAAGTAGTGCTTTGGGCAGGGTTCTGGACTGCTTCCTCTGCCGTCGGGTCAGACCCATAGCCTCCTGGCGAGCTGGCGACAACACCGCCCGAGTTCGTTCTGGCTTTTTCCATCTTCACGGATCCCATCCCTGCCACACAAGCGGCACGTCTGTTGTACCGGCTCTAGTCAGCGCTGCCGGAAAGGAGCTGTCCCGGCCAATTCCAGTAGGGTGCTCTGGTGTCCGGCAGAAGGGCTGTGTCTTCTCCCCTTGGCAGCCAACTTCTGGGCAACCTCAGTTCAGGCAGGGGAGCAGAGAGGCTAGCATTGTAAAAAATCTTTGCCCTGATCAGGTTTTTATGACCGGCGTTCCTGTCTCCCGTATTCGCAACTTTTCCATCATCGCCCACATCGACCACGGCAAATCCACCCTCGCCGATCGCCTCCTGCAGGAAACGGGCACCGTTTCAGCCCGCGAGATGAGGCCACAACTGCTGGACAGCATGGAACTGGAGCGGGAACGGGGCATTACCATCAAGCTGCAAGCGGCCCGCATGAACTACCGTGCCCAAGACGGCCAAGACTATGTTTTGAACCTGATCGACACGCCAGGGCATGTGGACTTCACCTACGAAGTCTCCCGCTCCCTGGCCGCCTGTGAAGGGGCGTTGCTGGTGGTGGATGCCTCTCAAGGGGTGGAGGCCCAAACCCTGGCCAACGTCTACCTGGCCCTGGAGAACAACCTGGAAATTATTCCGGTGATCAACAAAATCGACCTGCCGGGGGCCGAGCCGGAGCGGGTGATTGCGGAGATTGAGCAGGTAATCGGCCTCGACTGCAGCGGGGCAATCCTCGCCTCTGCCAAGGTGGGTATTGGCATTCAAGAGATTCTGGAGGCCATTGTGCAGCGGGTGCCCCCCCCACGGGATACGGTGGCGGATCCCTTGCGGGCCTTGATTTTCGATAGCTACTACGACGCCTATCGCGGCGTGATCGTCTATGTGCGCATCATGGATGGGGAGGTGAAGACGGGGGACAAGATTTGCTTTATGGCCTCTGGCCGAGAATACGAGATTACCGAGCTGGGGGTGATGCGTCCCAACCAAGAGCCGGTTGATGCCCTACATGCGGGCGAGGTGGGCTACATGGCCGCCGCCATCAAGAGCGTGGAACACGCCCGGGTTGGGGACACCATCACCCTGGTGAATCGCAAAGCTCCTGAGCCCCTGCCCGGCTACAAAGAAGCCAAGCCGATGGTGTTTTGTGGCTTGTTCCCCAGCAGCTCCGATCAGTACGCCGAACTCAAAGAGGCTCTGGAAAAGCTCAAGCTCAACGATGCTGCCCTGTACTTTGAGCCAGAAATTTCCAGCGCCATGGGCTTCGGCTTCCGCTGTGGTTTTCTGGGCCTGCTGCACATGGAGGTGGTGCAGGAACGCCTAGAGCGGGAGTACAATCTCGATCTGGTGATCACAGCTCCGACGGTGGTGTACCAAGTTACCCTCAACAACGGCTCTGTGATTCGGGTGGACAATCCCAGCAAGCTGCCTCCCCCCAACGAGCGCACCAGCATTGAGGAGCCGATTGTCAGGGTAGAGGTGATTCTTCCTGAGGAATTTGTCGGTACCGTGATGGAGCTGTGTGAGACCAAACGCGGCACCTTTAAAGATATGAAATATTTGGCGCAGGGTCGGACTACGCTGGTGTACGAGCTGCCCCTGGCGGAAGTGGTCACCGACTTTTTCGACCAGTTGAAATCGCGCACCCGTGGCTATGCCAGTATGGATTATCAAATGATTGGCTACCGCGCCGATGATTTGGTACGTTTGGACATTTTGATCAACGGCGATGTGGTGGATTCTCTATCCACGATTGTGCATCGGGACAAAGCTTTTTATGTAGGCCGTTCCCTAGTTGCCAAGTTACGAGAGCTGATCCCACGCCATCAATTTGAAGTGCCCATTCAGGCAGCAATTGGCTCTAAAGTGATTGCTCGTGAAACCATACCAGCCCTGCGCAAAAACGTCTTGGCCAAATGCTACGGAGGAGATGTGACCCGCAAACGCAAGCTTTTGGAAAAACAAAAAGAGGGGAAAAAACGCATGAAGGCGGTGGGAACGGTGGATGTGCCCCAAGAAGCGTTTATGGCTGTGCTGAAGCTGCAGAATGACTAGGGCGATGGGCACTCAACTGGGGCGGGGAGAGGTGTTGGCCTGGCTACAGGAGCGGGTGTCTCCTCCTCGCCTCCGCCATATCTTGGGGGTAGAGGGGATGGCCCGACAGCTGGCGGCCCACTACGGGCTGGATGAGCAGAAAGCTGCTTGGGCAGGGCTGATGCACGACTTGGCCAAGGCTTTCCCGCCGGAGCAACTGTTGCAAAGGGTGGCTCAGGAACGGGAGCTGGATGAAATTGAGCGGGCCGAACCTCACATCCTGCATGCTGAGGTGGGATCCCTGGTGGCGCGGGAGCAGTTTCAGGTACAGGATCCGGAGATTTTGGCGGCCATTGCCAACCACACGCTAGGGCAGCCCGGCATGGATCCGCTCAGTTGCGTGGTTTTCGTGGCCGATGCCCTGGAGCCGAATCGGGGCAACAGCCCAGAATTGGAGCGGTTGCGGCAGATGGCTTTTGTAGATTTGTCTAAAACCGTAGTGGGAGTATGTGACTTGAGCCTAAAATTTTTGCTAGACCGGAATCAGGTGGTTCATCCGCGCACACTCATGACTCGGAATCATTTTTTGTTACATCCTTTAGAAAAAGCGGTGTCCTAGGTTAACTCAGTCGTTTCAGGAGGGTTTTAGTTGCTACATCTCATGCCTGCCCCTGCTGGGGATCCCATCTATTGCATGGCGCTGAGTGCAGCTCGCGCGGCAGAAGAGAAAAAAGGTGGCGATATCGTTCTGCTGGATGTATCCCAAGTCTCCACTTTGGCAGATTACTTTCTTCTGGTCAGCGGATACTCGCTTACGCAAGTCCGCGCCATTGCCCGAGCAATTGAGGAAAAGGTTTGGGACGAGTGGAAACAAACTCCGCGCCGCATCGAAGGGCAGGAATCGGCCTCTTGGATACTGATCGACTATGCCGATCTCATTGTCCATGTGATTATGCAACAGGAAAGGGACTACTATGACCTAGAGTCTTTCTGGATCCAGGCTCAGCGAGTCGATCTGCCCATAGCAGGCTAAATCTATTTGTTTTGGATCCCTGGATTTGGCAGTTCTTCAGAGCTTGGAGCCAAGGGAAGAGTTGCTCTTTACAACTCTTTAACTGCCTTCCAGGGACTCCTTGACAGACAGAAGTTTTAGTCAATTGTCAAGAAATATGTAAGTTTCTTAATATTCCCGCAATTTCTTACACAGTCACGTGTTAGGGTAGTGAATGACAAATAGCTGAGTAAGATCTTCCTGCCTTTTGCAGTCGAGTTTCTATAGTCTTTGTTAAACGCTCTACCTTGTTTCTCTTGAACGCTGATAATTCTTCGTTGGTACTGAATACCAGCAAAAAGATTTTCCAGCTGCTGATGGCTCCTATTGGCTGCTTTCAGCGGCAAGTGGAAAGGCAAACGAGGCGAATAGAGGAGGCAAGGATTGGCTGCACAAGAGGATCTTACGAACGAAACCGCAACTTCTTCCCGACGGCAGACTTAACTGCAACCGGCTTAAATGGTCGGCCTGTAGGCAAAATCCGGTGCCAAAAGCAGCGGAGGAAGATGGGGAAGCAGCGTTTTTTGTTTAATGTCTGTTTTTAAGAGCGACAGGGATTTTTAGGAGGGACATTCATCATGGAAAAGATGTTGGTTAATATCGTCGAGTACCTGGCATTGGGAGAACTGGAAACTATCCTCTCCACTGAGCACCCCCATCAACAGGTGTTTTATGACGCTAGGGAGCGGGAAGCGATGATGCAGCAGATCCTAAACCGGGTCCCCGCCATCTACATGTGGCTGGCTGCCGATGAGTGTCCCAGCCGCGATCAACTCAATTCCTCTGAGCTGGAATTGCTGCGGTCGGTAGTGCGGGATGTGGTCAATCAAAAACTCCAACAAGCCTCTTTTGGCCTTGACCCCTATGCGGGATCCATGTCAGAGGTCTTCTACGGATAGAGGGGGCGGGCTTAAGCTACACTGCAAAGGCGTTGCCTTAGCTTGTTGCCTCTGCCCATGTTGCCTGTTTACTATTCCGATATTTTCCTCAGCCACGATACTGGGCCATTTCACCCCGAGCGTCCGGCTCGCTTGCAGTCCATTGTTAAGGCGCTGCGTGGTGCCCCTTTTGCCAACCAGTTGGAATGGCGGGATCCCCCCTTGGCGGAGCTGGCAGAGCTGGAGCGAGTACACTCGCGTCGGCACATTCAACAGGTGGCTGAGTTGGCAACAGCAGGTGGGGGACGCATCGATGCCGACACTGCTCTCTCGGGGAGAAGTTTTGAGGCAGCGCGCCTGGCTGTGGGAGCTTGGATTGCCGGCTCTGCCTCGGTTTTGACCACCGCTCAGCCAGCGCTGGTGCTGTGCCGTCCACCTGGGCATCACGCAGAGCCAGAACGAGCAATGGGGTTTTGTTTATTCAGCAACGCAGCCATTGCGGCGCTGTGGGCGCTGGATCAGCCGGGGGTGAAGCGGGTGGCGATTTTCGATTGGGATGTTCACCACGGCAACGGCACGCAGGCGGTGGTGGAGCGCTATCCCCAACTGGCCTATGCCTCCATCCATCAGTTTCCCCTCTACCCCGGCACCGGCTCCGCTCGCGAAACCGGGATCCACGGCAACCTCTGCAACGTGCCTTTGCCTGCCGGCTCGGATTGGTCGGTCTACAAAAGGGCCCTCGACGAGAAGATCTTGCCGTTCTTGCAAGCGTTCCAGCCGGATTTGCTGCTGGTGAGCGCCGGCTTCGACTGTGCCAAAGGGGATCCCCTGGCCGGTATGCAGCTAGAGCCGGAAGACTTTGGCCGCATGGCCCGCCTCTGCCTGGAGCAGGTGACCCGCAAAACCCTCTTCGGCCTGGAAGGAGGCTATGACCTGGACAACCTGGCGCGCGGCTGGCTGAGCCTGGCCCAAGCTTGCCTGGAGAGTTAACCTTTCCACTTCACCTTGGGTAAAATCTGCCGCACATCCACCCGATCCTTGTACTTGAGAGCAAAGTTGAGCAGCGAATCCAAGAGGGAATCGGACAGATAGTGGGGCTGGAGGCCCAGGTCTAGGAGCTTGGTGTTTTTGGCGTTGTAGTAGTGCTCTTCCAGCTCGACGCGGGGGTTCTCCAGGTGGTTGATTTCCACCTTCAGGCCCATGGTGGCTCCCGCCTTTTGCACCAGCAACGCCAGTTGCTCAACACTAAATTGCTCTGTGAACTGGTTCATCACCCGGAATTGGCCCGGCTCGGCAGGGTGAGCAATGGCCAGCTCCACGCAGCGCACCGTGTCGCGGATATCCAGGAAACCGCGGGTCTGGCCGCCCTTGCCATACACTGTCAGCGGATGGCCCACGGCCGCTTGAATGCAGAAGCGGTTCAGAGCTGTGCCGAATACGCCATCGTAATCGAGACGGTTGATCAGCACCTCGTCCATGCCGGTTTCTTCTGTGAGCACGCCGTATACCACCCCTTGGTTGAGGTCGGTGGCCCGCAGGCCCCAGACGCGGCAGGCGAAGTGGATGTTGTGGCTGTCGTGTACTTTGGAGAGGTGATACATGGATCCCGGCTGCTTGGGATAGGGCAGGGTATCCTTGCGGCCATTGTGCTCGATGGTGATGTACCCCTCCTCGATGTCGATGTTGGGGGTGCCGTACTCGCCCATGGTGCCCAGCTTCACCAGGTGGCAATCGGGAAATTCCTCCTTGATGGCGTAGAGGATGTTCAAGGTGCCCACCACGTTGTTCACCTGGGTCATCACCGCATGCTCGCGGCTGATCATCGAGTAAGGGGCAGAGCGCTGCTCGCCAAAGTGAACAATGGCCTCCGGCGGGAAGCGGCGCATGCAGGAGATCAGGGCTTCGTAGTTGGTAACGTCGCAGACAAAGATGGGAATGTCCTTGCCGGTTAGCCCCTTCCAGCAATCCACCCGTTGCTCTAGCTGGGCAATGGGGGTCAGGGTAGAAACCCCCAGTTGCAGATCCCAGAGGCGGCGGACGTAGGAATCGAGAATGGCCACCTCATAACCCCTGTTGGATAGGTATAGGGCCGTCGCCCAGCCACAGTATCCGTCACCACCAATAACCAGGACTTTCATCAGGGAAGCAAAATTCGGCTGCTCACGAATCTACCAAGTTATGGCACCAAAGACAAACTCTCCTGGGATCCCTTCGGGGTGCTGGATAGCCCCTTATTCGATGCGAGGCGGGTTGTCCAGGGTATAAACCGTGGTCTCGGCGGCAATGGCGCGGCGCAGGTGAGCTGGGACTTGGTAGAGGCCCAGAAGGGTGATGCCATCGATGAATTGCAGTGCCCCTCGCTCGGGATCCAACTGTTGGCTCAGAATCTGGTCGATCTGCTCCGGTTCTGGCCTGGGGGAGATGGGATCCTGAGCTGCCAGGGCAAAACCCAGTGGGCCACCGTAGGTGGGGGCATAGATGGCGTAGGGCTGCACGGCGGCAAACACCGTTTTCAGGGTGCGAACAATGCGGGTGTGTTGATGAAGCTCAACCGGCCCCGTCGGCCCGGCTTGGATGGTGAAAGCCCCATCGGGCTGCAACTTGGAGCGGATCTGGCGGAAAAACTCCTGGGTGAAGAGGCGGTAGGCAGGGCCGGACTCAATGGGATCGGAAAGATCGGAAAGGATCACATCCCAAATGGGGCCTGTTTCCTGGAGAAAATCCAAGGCATCGGCAATCACCACCTCCACCCGCGGATCTTCAAAGGATCCCTGGTGCATTTCCGGCAGGTGCTCTCGGCAGGCGGCCACCACCTCCCCATCGATGTCCACCATCACCACCTGCTCCACCGAGCGCCAACGCAGCACCTCCCGCAGCGTTGCCCCTTCTGCCCCCCCCAACACCAGTACCCGCCGGGGGATCCCGCCCGCTTGGACAACCTGCACCATAGCTGGATGAACCAAAGCCTCGTGGTACAGAAACTCATCCACGGTAGTGGATTGCCAATGCCCATCCAGCATCAGACCCTTGCCGAAGGCCCCCGTCTCGGCGATCAGCATCTCCTGGAAAGGGGTTTTTCGGTAGGCCAAGATGCGCGTGACGGCACGGGCGGTGTAGTCCCAAGGGGTAAAGTACTCCTGAACCCAGAAGAAACTTCTCGGGCTGCTCATAAGCACCTCGCTACAGCTTTTTCCAGCAACATAGACTGACCTCTGGGGTGAATCGGATCCCACCCAGCCTACAGATGGCCCCCATGACAGTTTGGAAAAAGCTGCGATTGGCGAAGATCTCAGCGCCTTCGTCGGGTCGCTTCACAGGTGAGCACCTCAGCCGAGTCTGGGGCCTCTTCCAGGAGTGTCGGTTGCGCGGTGCGGCGGGGCACCTTGCGCAGGGAATATCGTCGCGCTTGAAACACGTCGATCAGATATTCACAGGCCGCTTCCGGTCGGGTGTGGCGACCACAGGTGAACACATCCACCGCCGCGTAGCCCGCTTCGGGCCAGGTGTGAATGGAGATGTGGGATTCCCCCAAAAGAGCGAGGGCTGTAATCCCCTGTGGCTCAAATGGATGGCACAGCTCTCCCAAAAAGGTGGAGTTGGAGCGTCTCGCTGCCTCCCGCAAAGCCTGTTGCACCAGGGAGGCATCATCCAAAAGTTTGGCCGGGCAGTCGTAAAGCTCCAGGATACAGTGGATCCCGATCAGAGCTGGAGACCTATCCCCTAATTGGCCAGATAGTGTGTGCAGCATACTATCCCCTAATTGGCCAGATAGAACTGATTAGAACCAGAGGCTGCACAGAAAGCGCAGCTTTACCATTGTCTCACAATCAGGCAGAACTGGGCGTAGTAGCCATCGGCTCTCCGCACTACCCGCACCCGATTGATTTTCAGGGTGAGGATGTCCCGCCGCGCCTCGCCGTTGCAGTACAGGGCAAAGGTGCCTGCCTGGAAGCCGTCCGTGAAGGTGATGGACATTCCATCTTGGGAGAGCTTCCAGCCGGATAGCTTGTACTCCACGGAGCGACAGTGTTTCTGGAACTTGGGATAGCCCTTCCGGGCTGCCTTCTCCTTGCAGCGGCGGTAGAAGTTGGAGATGGCAGACCAGGCCCGCTCCGCACTGGCTTGCCGGGCCTGAGAGTTTAGCTTCTGAGCGAAGGGGAACTCTTTGGCCAAGTCCTTGCAGAGGGAATACAACGTGGCCCTGTTCACCCCCTGATGATCCATCCAGTGGCGCAGGCACTTGTTGCGCACGAACTGGGCAGTCCGAATGGCCTCATCCAGGGCTTGGTACTGCTGGGCTGTGCCGTTGAGGAGCTTGGCTTCGAGGACGTGCATGAGCCTATTTTATCAAAGGTCTAGCAAGATAAAAGCCGCCCTGGTCGCGTCAGCGGGCCGTAGGCCTTAGGGCGGGGCTTCAGACCCAGTTTTTTGGTAAAGCCAAACTACCCTCCCCAGCAGCTTTTTTCTTAACCGAAAGTTAACCCTAGGCCCAATCTGGAGCCACTGCACCACCGACACCAGCGTTCCGGGAAGGGGCTGGAGAAGCTAGGGCTGCTGCTCCTTTGAAGAGGGAGAGGGGGGATAGAGCAGGGCTTCCAGCTCCTGCAGGGCTTGCTCCAGGTTGTCGTTGACAATCACGTAGTCAAATTCGTCTTGGGCATCCAATTCCTTGCGGGCCTGTTCCAGGCGGCGCTCGATGCTGGCCTCTGAGTCTTGTCCGCGCTCGCGGATGCGACGTTCCAGCTCTTCCAGAGAAGGGGGACAGAGAAAGATGCGAATGGCATCTGGGTACTGCTGCCTCACCTGACGGGCCCCCGCCAGCTCAATTTCCAGCAGCACATCCTGACCCTGGTTAAGTTTTTGGAACACGATCTCGCGGGGAGTGCCGTAAAAGTTGCCCGCATACTGTGCCCATTCCAACAGCTCGTTGGCTTCAATCAAGTTGAGAAATTCCTCCCGGCTGCGAAAGTAGTAGTTGACACCTTCCTGTTCGCTGGGGCGGGGGGGGCGGGTGGTGACCGAAACCGAGAGATACAGCTCGGGGTGGCGCTGGCGCAACTGGCTGACCAACGTACCTTTGCCCACTCCACTGGGCCCTGTCAAAACCACCAAGCGACCGCGCGGGGTGGGAGCCGGAAGGGATCCCTGCTGCTGCGTACACTCAGAGGAAACCGGGGTAGGAGAGGTTGGCATAGACAGAGACCGACGCAAGACGGCTGGGCAATTGACTTGTTTGGGTTTGTTTTAGGATATCTCACTTCTGGTTTCTCAAACGGCTTACAGCGATGGGCTTTCACTCGGTCTCCTCTGACAAACCGGGCTTGGCCGTGAGGAAGCGGTTGGCAACGGTTTCGGGTTGGATGGCGGAGAGGATAACGTGCCCGGAATCGGTGATAATGACAGCGCGGGTACGACGACCATAGGTGGCATCTATCAACTGGCCCCTCTCGCGGGCATCGCTGATGATGCGTTTGATGGGAGCTGACTCGGGACTGACAATGGCGACCACACGCCCAGCGGCGACGATGTTGCCAAAGCCAATGTTGATTAGGCGGGTATCCATGGGGTGATGAGGGAACCTAACGGTTGTCCGGCCAGCAACCTTCATTAAGGTAGCAAATGGGGCTCTTTCGCGGGTTTGCTACAACGACACCTGAGTTCTCGGCCAATGGGGCAGTGGGTTTCGGCGACAAATCCCGTTCGGGTGAGCCGCAAAAAGGCTGTGGTTGCATAACAAGCTGCACCCTCCCAAACAACTTGCCCTGTTTATCGAGGACGGTAAAATCGTCAACATGAAGCCACTTCAATAGAACTTGAACTGTAAGCCTCAAAGGCCGCCGCTGTGGTAAGCAGTTTGAGGCAGCTCTGAAAACGAAAAGATCGACCCAGCACCCCAAGCTTGAATAGATTTCTTCCTTGCCTATGCTTGACCTGACTTGGCTGGATCCCCTTGTCCAGCACTTTCAACTGGGGGATCCAGAGCCACCCGAAGCCATCCGAGTGGGCCTCATTCACCAAACTTGGAAACTCAACACCTCTGAGGGATCCTTCATCGTCCAGCGCCTTCATCCCCGATTTGATCCTGCTGTCACTGAAGATGGTCAAGCCATCGGCCAATGGTTGAGACAACACGGCTTCCCCGTCCCCCAATTCCGCCGCGCTCGCGATGGATCCCTGCACTTGTCCTGGGCAGAAGGGCTGTGGCGGGTCATGGATTGTCTGCCGGGATCCTGTCACCCAACTCCTCCCAATTGGGGCTATCTGGAAGAGGCGGGGGCAGCCGTTGGACGCCTGCATCGACTCTTGGCCCAGATGGACTATCGTTTTCGCTTCCAGATCCCGCATTTTCACGATACGGCTCACCTTTGGCAACAGCTACGCCAGTATGAGCCGGCCCCAGAAGTGCAGGCAGAATGGCAGTTTTTAATCGAAACTGTGCCCAATCTTCTGCTGCCCTCAGGGATCCCAACTCAAATCATCCACGCCGATCTCAAGTTCAACAACTTTTTGTTCGATGAGCAGGGGCGATTTGTGGGCCTGGTGGATCTGGACACCTTCATGTATCACAACCTCTATGTTGAACTGGGGGATGCCCTGCGCTCCTGGGGTAAACGAGGAAATACCCTTCAGCCCGAGGCGATCCTGGCCGGGTTGCGGGGCTATGCCCAAACCGGGAACTTGCACGCCCTACAACCGGAACTCCTTCTCCAAGGGATCCAACTGATTACCCTGGAATTGGGGATGCGCTTTTTGCAGGATTGGTTTGAAGACGCTTACTGGAATTGGGATCCCCAGCGCTACCCCAGCCGCAAAGCCCATAACCTGGCCCGCTGCCAACAGCAAATTTGCCTCTATCAAGACCTCACCCAGAGGGCACCCCAACTGTTGGAGTCCATGCGCGCCCTTTTGTCTTGTGAGCAGCGGAAAGAGGGAAGGTAGCCAACAGGTTTGCCCAGCTTTTGACAGCTCGTTTTGGGATCTGCTACCGCGGCATAGGAATGAAACATTTCTAAATATTTCTGTGGCATTGCTTCCCGACTCTCCTCCCCCAGAGGGAGAGGGGCTGGGGGCGGTCGCGAAACGCCTAGGAAGTGTCTCAATCTAGTTTCAAATGACGATAACGCTCAATCTCGACTTTGACTTGGATCGCAATGGTCGGGAACACGCTCCAAGCTCCCCTAGGCGGTTTGCACTTGGCGCACCAACCCAGTCGTTTTCAGAGCAGCCAAAGCCCGATCCCGGTAACGGCCATAGCGCTCCTGCTTGTTGCGAAGCTTGCGCCCCTCCAAATCCGGCAACAGCCCAAAATTGGCCGGCATCGGCTGAAAGTGCCTGGGATCGGCGCTGCTGATGAACTGAAACAGGGATCCCATCATTGTTTCGGGGGGCAGCGTGATCAAGGGCAACCCCAGAGCCAGGCGGGCGGCGTTCTGTCCGGCCAACCATCCCCCTGCCACCGCGCAGGCATAGCCCTCGGTGCCCACCAACTGGCCGGCGGCAAACAGCGTGGGTCGGCGACGAAATTGCAAGGTCGGCCACAGAAGCTGGGGCGAATTCAAAAATGTATTGCGGTGCATCACCCCAAAGCGGACAAACTCCGCCTGTTCCAGGCCGGGGATGAGGCGAAAGACCCGCTGCTGTTCTCCCCATTTCAAGTTGGTTTGAAAGCCCACCAAGTTCCACAGCTGCCCTGCTTTGTCCTCTTGCCGCAACTGCACCACCGCGTAAGGACGGGATCCCGTGCGCGGATCCACCAGCCCCACCGGCTTCAAGGGGCCGAAACAGAGGGTGTCTTTGCCACGGCGCGCCATTTCTTCAATCGGCAAGCAGCCCTCGAAAAACTTGCGCTCCTCTCGTTCAAAATCCTTGAGGGGCGCCTGCTCCGCCTCCACCAGCGCCCGCCAAAACCGTTCGTACTCCGCTTCCGTCATGGGGCAGTTGAGATAGGCTGCTTCCCCCTTGTCGTAGCGGGAAGCCTGAAACACCACCGCTCGGTTCAACGAATCCCCGGTAACAATGGGGCTAGACGCATCAAAAAAGCTCAGGTACTCCAGGCCCGTAAAGGCTTGCAGTGCCTTGGCCAGGGGATCGCTGGTCAGAGGGCCGGTACAGAGGACGGCAATGCCCTCCGGGATCTCCGTCACCTCCTCCCGACGCAGGGTGATGCGGGGATGGTTTTGAATGGCTTCCGTGAGAGCCTGGCTGAAGCGGGCCCGATCCACTGCCAATGCCCCTCCTGCCGGCACTGCATGGCAATCCGCCGTCGCAATCACCAGGGATCCCAGTTGTCGCAGTTCTTCCTTGAGTAGCCCTGCCGCCCGATCGCTGGCTGCAGCCCCAAAGGAGTTGCTGCACACCAGCTCCCCCAACTGATCGGTGTGATGGGCCGGGCTCTGACGCACGGGGCGCATCTCCGAAAGGATGACAGGCAACCCTGCCTGGGCAATTTGCCAAGCAGCTTCTGTCCCCGCCAACCCCCCGCCCACAACATGGATGGGGGCAAAGGCTCCCGCTCGTGCAAGCGGGCTGGAAGCCCTTGGGTTAGTTGGAGGGTTCATCACAACCTCCGGGAGGGAAGAGAAGAATAGAACGCACCCTGCTAGGGCCGGAAGCGGTTCAGGTCAAACCCACTATACCAACCATCAGCATGGCCCGACCTGCACGAGGCAAGTGACCCAGAGGCGGGATACGCTACTAGATACGCTACTATGAGTACCCGCTGACACCCAGGATCCCGACCCATGACGGAAACGGCTGACCTTTGGCCACAGCTTTTGGGGCAGTTGCTGGATCGGCAATCTCTCAGCGAAGCCCAAGCTGAACAGTTGATGAACGGTTGGCTCCAGAACCAAGTGCCAGATGTGGTGTCGGGGGCGATTCTGGCGGCCCTGCAAGCCAAGGGTGTGAGCGCTGGTGAACTGGCCGGCATGGCACGAGTGCTACAGCGGGCTTCGCTGGGATCCCCGCTGGACTTGCCTCTCCTGGTGGATACCTGTGGCACCGGCGGCGATGGGGCCGGCACTTTTAACATTTCCACGGCGGTGGCCTTTGTGGTCAGTGCAGCCGGGATCCCGGTGGTTAAACATGGCAACCGTTCCGCCTCTGGCAAGGTCGGCTCGGCGGATGTGCTGGAGGCCCTGGGGGTGAACTTGGGGGCTGAGCCAGAGCGGGTGCGGGCGGCTGTGGCGGAAGTGGGCATCACCTTTTTGTTTGCTCCCCAGTGGCACCCGGCCATGCGGGCGGTGATCCCCTATCGGCGGGCCCTCAAGGTTCGCACCATTTTCAACCTGTTGGGGCCCTTGGTCAACCCCCTCTATCCCAACCGCCAGGTGATCGGGGTTTACGCCCAGGAGCTGGTGCCGGTAATGGCAGAGGCCCTGCGCCTGTTGGGACGGGAAGGGGCCATTGTGTTGCACAGCCGCGAAGGTCTCGACGAGGCCGGTCTGGATCAACCCACCGATCTGGGCATCCTGTCCGGTGGGCTGGTACGGACGGAAGTCTTGAACCCTGCAGATTACGAGCTGACCCTGGCACCCACCCAAGCTCTCAAGGGGGGGGATGTGGCGGAAAATGCCGCCATCCTCACCCAAGTTCTCCAGGGATCCGGGACGCCTGCCCAGCAGGATGTGGTGGCCTTGAATGCTGCTTTGGCCCTGCAGGTGGCCGGAGTGGCCCCCGATTGGAGAGCCGGGATCGCCCAAGCTCGCGAGATTCTCGCCAGGGGTGCCGCTTGGGATCGCTTGCAACAGCTGGTTCATTTTCTCAAGGCTTGATGCCGGTAGGAGCCCAGGAGAGGGCGACAGGGATCCCACCTGAGCCTAGGGCTAAAACTCCCGCCCTCGCCTAAAGGCCAGAACTTCATCCACCCCCAAGCGAGGCTTGCGCGGCAGGTTACCCGCTGCCGCATATCCAACCGCCAGCAGCATCACCGGCACGTAGCGGTCGGCAATGCCGAACTCCCGCTTTACCCCTTCCGGATCAAAGCCGATCATCGGCCCGCTCACCAAACCCTTGGCCTGAGCCGCGATCATCAGCGCCATGGCAGCCATCGCCCCAGAGCGAATCGCTTCATCCCGCGCCAAGGTGGGATTGTGGAGCATGCCTCTAACCCCCAAAACCCTGAACTTTGCTGAATTTACTGAGCTTTAGGCGGTTTGGCAAAAGTCATTGAGAGGGATATAGTAGACCAAGTTTCCCCCTGATCCTTGAGTCCACCGCAACGGTTGCCGGGAAGTGAAGGGGGAAAGCGCTCGGGGGGTATTCCTCAGGGCTTTGCGGGATACCGCCTTCCTGCTTGGACTCCGTCCCGCTGACGCGAACAGAGATAGGCAGGATGCGATCGCTTCTTTCCTGAACCATGTTCAGGAGAGTTCAGCGTGAATGTATCAGATAGGTTGCCTGGGCCATGTTCACCCAGCCTTCCGCTTTTTCGGGCGAGAGGATCCCGGCAGCAACGCTTCTTTGCACAATTTCAGGCAGTTTCTCATACCCCCGCAGATCCCCCAGGATGATAAACACCACCGATGCATCCGCCACCTTCTGTTGGTTGTAGGCCAGAGATTTGAGGCGCTCTTTGTCTTCCGGGTCGGTGACCGCAACAAACCGCCAGTGCTGAATGTTGAAGGAAGAAGGAGCTTCCGTAGCATAAGCCACCAGCTCTCGGATCTCCGCTTCCGATAAACGGCGGCTGGGATCCAATTTGTCGGCGGAAATGCGCTCTTTCAGGGCAGTTAGGGCGTCCATAGGGATCCTCAAGTGTCGGTAGAAAGGCTGCTCCCCCCAAAGGTAGGGGCAGGATTGGCAAATGGCTATACATTCCGTGTTCAAACGGTCTGTCTTCTTTGTTATCTCCCTTTTATCCAGCCTGTGGCAACCGGGTGAGGCACAAACTGGGCCTTGGCAGGGCAGGCAAGCGGGATCCCTAACGCAAAGGCAGGTATGATGGAAAAACAAACTGGTCTCATCTGGGTCGCCCGGTTAATCGTCGGATTGGTGTGGTTGATGGGGAGAAGCAATCGGTGAACTTCGGTCGAGTGCTGACGGCCATGGTTACCCCCTTTACCGATGAGGGGGAGCTTAACTACGATGAGGCCGCTCGTTTGGCCGATTACTTGGCAACCCATGGCAGTGACGGCTTGGTGGTCTGTGGCACCACAGGCGAATCTCCCACCCTAACCTGGCAAGAGGAGTATGAGCTGTTCCGCGTGGTGCGAGATGCCGTAGCCGGTCGGGCTAAGGTGATCGCCGGGACGGGATCCAACTCCACCCGTGAGGCCGTTGAAGCCACAAAAAAGGCCGCTCAACTCGGTTTGGATGGCTCTCTGCAGGTGGTGCCCTACTACAACAAGCCTACCCAGGCCGGCCTTTACGAGCACTTCAAGGCCATCGCCCAAGCCAGTGACCTGCCCATCTTGCTCTACAACATTCCCAGTCGGACAGGGGCCAGTTTACAGCCGGAGACCGTAGCGAAATTGGCAGAATTGGAAACGGTTGTCGCCATCAAAGAAGCCAGTGGTATGATGGATGTAGCTTCGGAAATTCGGCGACTCACTCCCTCGCGTTTCGCCATCTATTCAGGGGATGACTCTCTGACGTTGCCGCTCCTATCTTTGGGGGGGAGCGGGGTGATCAGTGTAGCCAGCCACCTGGTTGGGTTGCAGTTGCAGGAGCTGATCCAGAGCTACATCAGGGGGCAACACGATCAAGCTTTGGCCCACCACCTGCGCCTGTTTCCGTTGTTCAAGGTTTTATTCATCGAGACCAACCCAGTTCCGATTAAGG
Organism: Thermostichus sp. OS-CIW-26; assembly: GCF_054058395.1. Classification (NCBI taxonomy): domain Bacteria; kingdom Bacillati; phylum Cyanobacteriota; class Cyanophyceae; order Thermostichales; family Thermostichaceae; genus Thermostichus; species Thermostichus sp. OS-CIW-26. Next base: position 72,384 of record NZ_JBSSAG010000010.1, read on the forward strand.
CCGCATTGGAGATGCAGGGTTGGCGAGTGGGTCGGGCGCGCCTTCCCCTAGCGCCTCTACAGCCCAGTTCTCTGCAGGTTTTGCGACAGGTGCTTGAAGAGATGGGCCTACTGGCTGAATCGAAGGGATCCGAACAAATGGCGACGAAAGTTTCATGATTGCATTTTTAGGCTTTGCTTCTGCCATGACCACGGTTTTCAGGAGTTTGCAAGGGGCTCTTTTGTGGCGTTTGACCTGTGGGTAGGTAGCTTTTTCCCTGAAAAGCTCTTCCCCGGCCTGGGAAATGGATGAGTTGCGGCTTTCGCCCACAACTTTGTCGGGGATAGCTTGTGCCCATTTCTGTTTTTGTTTTTTTACTGTTGAGGATCTAAACCCATATGCCAACACCACGTTCTTCAGTTGCTTCTCGTTCTGTAACCCCACAATCCACCTCTTCCGTTCAGATGATTCCGCTGGGCGGCGAACGGGAGATCGGCAAAAACACATGGGCCTTCCGCTACGAGGATGACATCATCCTCTTGGATGCCGGTTTGGCTTTTCCCGATGAGAGCATGCACGGCATTAATATCGTGCTGCCGGACATGACCTACATCAAGCAAAATCGAGACAAAGTGCGGGGGATGGTGGTTACCCACGGCCATGAAGATCACATCGGCGGGATCCCGTATCACCTGCGGGAATTTGATATTCCGGTCATCTACGGCCCCAGATTGGCGCTGGCGCTGCTGGAAGAGAAATTGCGGGAAGTGGGCCTGCTCAACCGCACAGAGCTGCGTCCTGTGGGCCCCCGCGAAATCGTTCCCTTGAGTAAGCACTTTTTTGCCGAATTCATTCGCAACACCCACTCGTTTGCCGATAGCTTTACGGTGGCTCTGCACACGCCTGTGGGCGTCATTATTCAGACCGGCGACTTTAAGATCGACCACACGCCGGTGGATGGGGAGTACTTCGACCTGCAGCGGTTGGCCGAACATGGAGAAAAGGGAGTGCTCTGCCTGATCAGCGACTCCACCAACGCGGAAGTGCCGGGGTTTACCCCCTCTGAAGCCTCTGTGGTGCCGGGTCTCACCAAGGCCATTGCCGGAGCCAAGGGACGGGTGATCATCACCACCTTTGCTTCTTCGGTGCATCGTCTCAACTTGGTGCTGCAGATTGCCGAACAGCAAGGTCGGGTGGTGTCTCTGCTGGGCCGCTCCATGCTAAACGTGGTGGCTCATGCGCGGCGCTTGGGCTACATCCGCTGCAAGGACGAGACGCTGCAGCCAATGCATGTGATCAACAGCCTGCCGGATGACCGGGTGATCATCCTCACCACCGGATCCCAGGGAGAACCGCTGGCTGCTCTTACCCGCATCGCCAACGGTGAGCACCCGCAGTTGCAAATCAAGCCAGGAGACACGGTGGTGTGGTCGGCCAACCCGATCCCTGGCAACACGATCGCAGTCTCGCGGGTCATTGACAAGCTAATGGAGCTGGGAGCCAATGTCATTTACGGCAAAGACAAGGGCCTGCACGTTTCCGGCCACGGCTGCCAGGAAGACCAAAAGCTGATGATTGCCCTCACCCGCCCCAAGTTCTTTGTCCCCACCCACGGGGAATACCGCATGCTGGTCAAGCACGCCGAAACCGCCATGAGCATGGGGATCCCGCGGGAAAACATTGTAATCATCGACAACGGCGATGTGGTGGAGGTGAACCGGGAGCGCATTGCCATCACAGGCCGCGTCCCCTCTGGCCTACAGATGATCGCCGCTTCCCACGATGGAGTGGTGATGGATGAGATGATGCAGGAGCGGCAGCAGATCGCCAAAGACGGTATGGTGACGGTGGTGATCAGCCTGGACGGCAGCGGCCAGTTGCTCTGCACCCCGCAGGTGCAAACCTTTGGCTTGGCGGGGGAAGGGAACCAACTCAAGGGATCCGACCTGAAACCCCTTCTGGAGAACACCCTTCGGCAAGCGTGGCCCCAATTTGCTCGCTCGCTGGAGCGGGGCAGCCTGGACATCGACTGGGCCGGCCTTAAGGGCGAAGTGGAGCGGGTGGTGCGCCGTTTCTTGCGAGAACAATTGCCCGGCAAGCCCACGGTGGCGGTTTTTGTGCAATCCCCTGAAGAGGAGTCTGTGTCTTCCCTGAGTGTGGAAACCCAACCGGAGCCGGTAGCGGGTGCTCTGGGCCGGCGGCGGCGTTCCTCGGCAGCGGTAGCTGCTTCCTAAAACTGGCCCGTTCTCCGTGGCTGGATCGTCTAAGCGCCTTTGGGATCCCTTGCCGAGCGCAGGGATCCTTCCTATTGTGCCGGCCTGTACCCATCTGCGAGAAAACCTCGGAGGGCAGACTCTGCCGCCGCATCTGGTTGCAGGGATCCCACCTCGCTAAAGGGAGGGCAGCGGGTTTGGGGAGGGAGCGGTTGCCGAAGGGCGCTCAAGAAGGCATCGGCCAAATCGGCGTAGCCCCGGTCGTTGGGGTGAAAGCCGTCGGCCAGCGGGCCGGGAAAGAAGGACTCGCGTCGGTAGGAGCGGGGATCGCAGAGCAAGTCCACCACTGGGATCCCCTGTTGGCTTAAGGGGTTGATGGCCCGTTGCGTGAGGCCAACCGAGATCAGGGAGAGCAGTTGGCGCACGCTGCTGGGTTGCTGCTGACCCAGAGGAATCAGGGCGAAGTTGGGCAAGTTGGCCACCGCCAGGCGAGCTTGAGGGGCACGGGCACGCACCGCTTGCAGCAGGGTTTGGTAATCGGCGGCGAATCGTCGGATCTGCTGATCGACGAAGGGCAAGGGATCCTCACCTTGGAGAGCCCGTTGAGCCGCCGCCAGAGCGATGGCGTTGGTATCGTTTCCGCCCACCCAAATGGTGATCAGGGTGGCATCGGGGGGAAGGCGCGGCACTTGATCCTGCAGCAAATTGGCCGGGATCCCCTGCCTCAGGGCTTGCATGGCGGGGCTGAGCACCGCTCCCGAACGGCCCAAATTGACCAGCTCAACCGGGGCCGGCAAAGACCGGGCCAGGCGGGGCACATAGCCCGTTCCATTGGGGCAGTCCAACGGCTCTGAGCGCTGGGGTCGAGTGCCGGCGGCGTTGGCTGGGCCATCACAGGAAATGGAGGCGTTGTGGCCAACGGCATCGCTGGCTCCCAGGGCAACGTAGCGGGTGAGGGTGGGTGGGCTGGGCACAACAGGGGATCCAGAACTGGCAGAGCAGGCGGTTAGCCCCAAACTGAGTATCAAAATCAGCAGGGAGAGGAGGAACACCCAGCTGTCTTGTTGTCTTGGAGTCGAGTTTTCTGGGGTTCGGGTGCTGGCATCCTTTGCAGAGAGAGGCATGGGAAAGCGGGCATAGATAGGGCGAGGCGGGAAGCACCCCCAGACAGGCTAGCCAAGGATCCCAAAATTGGCGAGGTATGGTGGGAGTATGCCGCTACGGTTTTGCAAGTCCCGCACCTACCACGATCCCCTGCATGGCGCCATCAGCCTGAATGGAGGGGACGCGGTTGAGGCTCTGCTCATTCGCCTGATCGATACACCGGCCTTTCAGCGGCTGCGCCGCATTCGCCAGTTGGACACGGCCTTTTTTACCTTCCACGGGGCAGAGGGATCCCGCTTTACCCATTCGGTGGGGGTGCTGCAGGTAACGCGGCGGCTGTTCGACAAATTGGCCCATCGCCACCCGGAGCTGCGTCCCTATCGGGCGGTAACCTTGGCCTCGGCTCTGCTGCACGACATTGGCCATGCCCCTTTTAGCCATGCCGGGGAAGAGATCTTCGGCTGCCGGCACGAGGTTTGGACGGCCCGCATTCTCCGGGAGGATCCCCAGGTGAGGACGCTGCTGGCGGAGTTTGATTCCCAACTGCCGGCCCAGATGCAGCAAGTGCTGCAGAAGCAGTTTCCCCTGCCGCTGGTAGGTCAGCTTATTTCCAGCCAACTGGACTGCGACCGCTTCGATTACCTGATGCGGGACAGCCTGCTCACGGGCGCCCAATATGGCCACCTGGACTTGGATCGCATCCTAACGGTGCTGGATTATGACCCGGAGACGGGATCCCTGTCCATCCCCGCCCGCAAAGGCCTGGGGGCCATCGAGCACTACCTGGTGGTGCGCTATTTCATGTACACCCAGGTGTACCAGCACCCCAAGAGCCTCTGTGCCCGTTTTATCTTGGAGCGGCTATTCAGGCGGGCAGAGGCGCTCCTGCAAAGGGGGGAGATTGAGCTGGATCCCATCCTCAGCGCTTGGTGCTGGGCCTCGCTGGCGGCTCAAAAAGGGGATCCCTTCGAGTTGCCGCTCCCCCTCTACTTGGCTGCCGACGATATCATCTTCAGCTACCCCATGCGCCTCTGGGCCATGTCGGGGAAGGATCCCATCTTGGCGGATCTGTCGCGGCGCTACTTGGAGCGGGATTTGTTCAAGGCCCGCAACATTACCCAGTTGTCTGAGGAACAACGCCAAACCCTGGTGGCTGCTGTGCAGGCCAAAATGCTGCAGGACGGGCTGGATCCTGAAAGTTACTTGGGCATCCGCTCTGCCCATGTCCAGGGCTATAGCTTTTATGACCAAGGGATCCAGCTCAAAACCGAGCGTGGCTATGAAGAAATTGCCCATCTTTCCCCTTTGGTGCGTGCCTTGGTGGAAACCCAGCGCCAGGTCTGGCTAATCTTTCCCCGGCCCTATGGCGATATCGTAGAGGGGGTTTTGTCTGCCTAGAAAATCATTGGGCCATCCCAGAGCTAGAGCATTAGAGGTGGGAATCTGTTCGTAAACTACCCGACCCCGACCGCTAAGCGGTACGGGGCGGGCTTTCAGTAGCCCTGAGCCTGCTCTGCTCTACCAGAGAACAAAACAAGCCCGG